>DASPWV010000535.1:0-5940 GCA_035637635.1 Vicinamibacterales bacterium
GAAGCGGCCGCAGGAGAACCGTGTTGACGATGCTGAACATCACGGCGTTTGCGCCGATGCCGAGCGCGAGTGTGAGCAACGCAACCGCCGTGAATCCCGGGCTGCGCCGCATGAGACGAATGCCGCCCCGCACATCCTGAAGCGCGGTTTCGAGAGGTGGCAACGTGAGCCGGTCGCGGTAACTGTCCCTGGTTTGCTGGACGCCTCCGAGCCGAATCAGCGCCTGGCGCCGAGCTTCTTCACGCGTCATGCCGGATCGCATGTTGTCCGCGATGTGCATCTCGATGTTGGCTTCGAGCTCCTCCGCGAATTCCCTGTCGCGCCGATCCCGCGAGAGAAAGCCGAGAAGACGCACGATCCACGCGCGAACCGCTCTCATGGCTGCTCTCCGGCTTTCAGGAACCGGCCGAGTATCTCGTTCGCCAGCGCCCAGTCGCGCGTCTCCTTGTAAACCTGCTTGCGGCCGGCTCGCGTCAGCCCGTAATACTTCGCGCGCCGGTTGTTGTCGGATACGCCCCATTCCGCCTCGACATACCCTTCCTGCTCGAGTTTGAGCAGACTGGGATACAGGGTGCCGTAATGAATGGTGAGCAGATCGCCGCTCGTCTGCTCGATGCGTCGTGCGATGCCGTAGCCGTGAAGCGGTCCCATCGTTTCGAGCGTCTTGAGAATCATCAAGGCGAGCGTGCCCTGCCAGACGTCGGTCTTGTCGGCCATGCCACTCCTATTGGAAACCAATAGCTATCGTGACACAGCTCCTATGTGAATGCAATAGAAGTGTCAGGCGAGTTGTCCCAGAGCCATCGGTCGGGGCTTATGGAATGCATGCTTCTCGAGCATGCCGCGCGCGGGTGATCACACGAGCAAATCGCGTGCAGCGCGCGCCTTTTCGATCGCGATCTCCACGGTATCGGCAAGCGCGGTGATGTGGCCCATCTTGCGGCCGGCGCGCGGATGGCTCTTTCCGTACAAGTGAAGCTTCACGTCCGGGATTGCCAGCGCGCCGGCCCAATCCGGCTCGCCGTCCAGCCACAGATCGCCGAGCAGGTTCACCATGGCCGCCGCCTTCATCTGGGTGGTCGCGCCGAGCGGCAATCCGCAAATGGCGCGCACCTGCTGCTCGAATTGACTGGTGACGCACGCGTCGAATGTGAAATGCGCTGAGTTGTGAGGCCGCGGCGCGATCTCGTTGACCAGCAGACGGCCGTCGGTGCCGACAAAAAACTCGACACAGAGGACGCCGATGTACGACAGCTCCTCCATGATCGCGTGCGTGATCTGAACGGCTTCCTCTGCCAGGCTCTCTTCTACACGCGCAGGCGATGCCGAAATATCGAGGATGTGATGGCGATGCGTGTTTTCGATGGCGCCGAAGTGGGCGAACTCGCCGTCGATTCCCCGTGCGGCGACAACCGACATCTCCAGCCGGAGGTCGACGACGCGCTCGACGACGGCTTCCTGATGGCCGATGAGTCCCCACACGCGTTCGGCGTCTTCGATCGAGGAGATGCGGTGTTGTCCTTTGCCGTCGTAGCCGAAGACAGCGGTCTTGAGGATCGCGGGCGTTCCGATATGCCCGAGCGCGACCGCGAGCTCGTCCACACTGTGAACCGCGGAGCACGGCGTCGTCGGAAAGCCGTGCAGCGCGAGAAATGCCTTTTCACGCGCGCGCTGTTGCGTGATGTGCAGCGCGGAACCGGCGGGGCGAACGGGAACGATCTCCGCCGCGACGTCGGCGGCTTCTGTCGAGACGTTTTCGAATTCGAACGTGACCACGTTGACGCCTTTCGCAAACGCACGAATGGCGTCGAGGTCCTCGTAGTCTGCGGTGATCTCCGCGTCGGCGATCTGTCCGGTCGGGGTGTCTTCGGACGGCGAGAGTGTGTGAACGCGATAGCCCATTCGCCGCGCGGCAATCGCCAGCATGCGGCCCAGCTGTCCACTGCCCAGCACTCCAATCGTGGATCCGGGCGGGATCACCCGCGTCACGGCAAGCGGTCCTCCCGTACCTTTGCGGTCTGCTCGGCGCGAAACGCGCGAAGCTTCTCCCGCAAGTCGGATCGTGAAGTCGACAGAATGGCCACGGCAAGGAGACCCGCGTTGATGGCGCCGGCTTTGCCGATTGCGAGCGTTGCGACCGGAACGCCACCTGGCATCTGCACGATCGAGAGCAGTGAATCGAGCCCGTTGAGCGCCGCGGTCTGAACGGGTACGCCAAGCACCGGCAGCACGGTGTGCGCCGCCGTCATGCCCGGCAGATGGGCGGCGCCGCCTGCGCCGGCGATGATGACTTCGATGCCGCGCGATTCAGCGCCTTGTGCGAACTCCGCCATCCATACGGGCGTTCGGTGAGCGGAAACGACATGCTTTTCGTAAGCAACGCCGAAGCCGTCGAGCGTCTCGGCGGCATGCTTCATGGTGTCCCAATCGGACGTCGAGCCCATGATCACCGCGACCAGCGGTTTCGGATCGTTCACTCTCCCTGCCCGAGCGAGTAGCCGCGCTGCCCATCGAACGTATACAGACCTTCGGTCTTGACCACGTCGAATCCGGCGCCGGCAATGCGCTGCTGCAGCGCGATGGTCTGCTGATGGGTGACTGCACCGCCGCCGTCGCGCGCGAGAAACCGGCAATTCCAGAGATCGGAGTACACAAACCCCGGCAGCTCGCCTGGATACACCTTGACGCCGCGGTTGGCAACGGACTGCAGCTGGAGATCGCCCCCGAGTTGTTCGAGCTTCGGCCCGAGCTGGCTCGCGAGGCCGCCCGTCCAGTCGAGAAAGACATCGACGCCGACGTATTCCTTTCGGGGGCGCTGGCGCGCGGCGCCTTCGCCTGCGGTGATCGTCTGCTTTGGCGCGTGCGCGTAGGCCACGGCCTTGAGCTTCTCCGGGCGCTTCCCCACACGTGCGATGACGGCGTCGGCGAACTCCTTCGTCCCGACCTTTTGTCTGCTCACGCCCTCTTTGTAGATGTCGTACGTGTGCACGCCGTCTTCAATCGTCCGCAGCCAGGCGTTGTGGACGCGCTCCGCGACGTCCGGTTGATCGATGTGCACCATCATCATCACGGCGCCCAGAAGCAGCCCCGACGGGTTGGCCAGGTTCTGGCCGGCGCGGCGCGGCGCCGAGCCATGAATGGCCTCGAACATGGCGCATTGATCGCCGATGTTGGCCGAACCGGCAAGTCCCACGGATCCTGCGATCTGCGCGGCCACGTCCGAGAGGATGTCGCCGTAGAGATTCGGCAGCACGATCACGTCGAACGCCTCGGGCGTATCGGCCATCTTCGCCGCCCCGATATCGACAATCCAATGTTCCTTCTCGACATCCGGATAGCCGGCGCCAATTTCGTCGAAGACCTTGTGAAAGAGGCCGTCGGTCTGCTTCATGATGTTGTCTTTCGTGAAGCAGGTGACCTTCTTTCGGTTGTTCCGGCGCGCGTACTCGAACGCGTATCGAACGATCTTTTCGGATCCGGGACGCGAAATCAGCTTCAGACACTGCACCACGTCCGCCGTCTGCTGATGCTCAATCCCCGCGTAGAGGTCCTCCTCGTTCTCGCGGACGATGACGAGATTCATGTTGTGGTGCTTGGTGTCGACGTAGGGGTGATACGAGACGCAAGGGCGAATATTCGCGTACAGCCCGAGGGTCTTTCTGGTGGTGACGTTCAGGCTCTTGAATCCGCCGCCCTGGGGCGTCGTGATAGGGGCCTTGAGAAAGACGCGCGTCCGCCGCAGCGATTCCCACGCGCTCGGCTCGATGCCGACGCTCACGCCACGCTGATAGACTTTCTCGCCGACTTCAATCGTGTCGATCTCGATGCGCGCGCCCGCTTCGCGGAGGATCTGAAGCGTCGCGTCCATGATTTCGGGTCCAATACCGTCGCCGTGCGCGACCGTGATCGCTGTCCCAGCCATTTCTGCAACTCCCGTCTCGAAAACGCGAAAACGGGAAGTGTACTACATTGAATTTCGTCGTTTGGAGCGCTGGGCCGCCTCGAGAGAATTGTCCAATTGTCCACACATCGAACGCGCTCTCGTGTCCTTGTCTGTCCGCTGATCAGTCGTCGAGCGCCAGAGCGAACACGATCAACGTGAGAACCGCGCCGGCACCAGCAGCCAGGCCCACGGCGACGATCTTTCCCGCGCTCATGCCTTCGTTGAGCTGCAGCTCGAGCCGTTCGAGCTCGGCAAACTCCACCGTTACAGCGGGTTCCGTGAGTCGCGTTTTCCGTTTGATCATGACGGCTTCGTCGCTGACGCCCATCAACGTGCCGCTCACCTGACGGCCCGATGTCGTTTGCGCTTTCACGCGGGATCCGAGCGGAATCGCGGCCGCCATTTGCTTCAGCGCCGCTCCTTCGGCGACCGCTGTGGCGCTCTTCTGCGCGGTCCGCCTTCGCTCAGCCGTCGTGTCCTGAGCTTCGGCGTGACAAGCCCAGAGATCTGAGGGGCCGGCTGCGATCACGAGAACGAGTGACAACAAAATCGCGCGCATGACAACCTCCGTTTGTTAACACCTGACCGCCGCGGCCGGCAACGGCGGGGCTGAAGCCCCGCCACTACGCATTCTTTTTGGCGGCCACCTTCGCGTGTGTAGTGGCGGCTTTAGCCCCGCCGGCACGTTTACCAATCGACGCCAAATCCCGCTCTGAACGCGAGATGCCCCGTCGCCTGTCCCCCGATCGCCATTCGCGCATCAGTACGGAAGAAGGTATGGGGCGTGACGTACAACTTTGCTGCGATGCCGGCAACGCCGCGCAGCTTGAATGTTCTGTTGGGACCCTCCATTCGCTCGCGCGCCACGATGGTTTGCGTGGTGGAAGGCAGACGTGGATCGCCCGAGTACCAGACCTGCTGCCAGGTACGCTCGCGCGTTAGATCGGAATCCACTTCGACGCCGCCAAACACCATTGGATGCGTCCACTGGTTTTCGAAGAATTGCCAGCCGACGGTCGCGCCGACGCCCTGCAGGCGGCGAAATTCCTCGCTGCCGACGGGGTATGCGTTCCCGATGCCCGGCACGTTGATATAGCGCGTGACGTAGCGACGCGCGTCGCTGCTGAAGAGGAATTCGGCTTCGGCCTTGAGATGCGTCGTCAAATACCGGCCGACGGTGAAGCCGCCCACACCGGCGGGATTCCAATCGTCGGCATTTCTGGTGCCCTCCGCGTCAGGCGGATGACTGATCAGGATCCCGCCGACGGCCGCAGCGTCCCATCGGGCCACTGCGGGCGTGTGATTCGCTTGATCGGCTGACGCCGGGCGCGTGACAGCCCCGAAGAACCACAGCACGAACGCCGTTCCGAGAATCCGCGGGAATTGCGCGCGAGCGTTCACGATCTGCCCTCCACCCGTTCAATGTGCAAACGAGGAAGAAATGGGCTCGTGCCGACTCAACCGTTGTTCATCACAGCTGCGGTCCCGCGCGCGCCGCAGCGTCCATTCGGAAAGCTAAACTAACGAAATGTTTCGCTTCGCCCTAGTCGCAGCTCTCTGCGCAATCGCGGTGACGACTGCCGGCGCGCAGGCCCCGCGTGGTGTTCAGTCAGAAGGCCCACCAGCAACGTCTGACACCGATCACCGGCTTCGCGTCCCGTATACCGAATTCACGTTGGCAAACGGCCTCCACGTGATCCTTCATCGTGACAGCAGCGTGCCGGTGGTGTCCGTCAACGTCTGGTATCACGTCGGGTCGGCGAACGAGCATCCGGGACGAACCGGCTTCGCGCATTTGTTCGAGCATTTGATGTTCGAGGGATCCAAGAACGTGCGCGAGGGCGCGTTCGACGAATGGCTCGAAGCCGCGGGTGGCAACAACAACGGATCCACGGCGAACGATCGAACCAACTACTACATCGACGTGCCATCGAACGCACTCGAGCTCGCGCTGTTTCTCGAATCGGATCGAATGGGCTATCTGCTCGAGCCGATGT
>DASPWV010000536.1:0-7309 GCA_035637635.1 Vicinamibacterales bacterium
GACCGCCTTCGGCCGGACGCATGCCCGGCGTAAAGCTGACGATCGCCTGCTCGAGCGGGAAGGGCGCGCTCTTGCGAATCTGCCAGCGAACCAGCTCCTGCAGATCGCTTTGTCGCGACGGAACCTTGTCGAATCGCACCAGCGACACCTTGGCGACCGTGTCTGGCAGGACGAGCGCCACGCGCCGGGTTCGCGTGCCGAGCCGCGAGACCGCCTGCTGGATTGCGCGGCTCACGGCCGGCATGTCTGCAATGTTGCTGGCGGCGAGCGCGGGCGTGACGACGCCGGCAGCCAGCGGTTCGCTTGTATGTGACGCGACCGTCGGCGTCGCGCCGCGCCATGCGAGGCGCGCTGCGGCGATGTGGCTCGCCTCGATGGAAAGGCCGACATCCGGCGGCGGCGACAACAGCAACCCGGATCGGCTCATTCGACGAAGGTCACCTTGTTGATTTCACGCAGCGTAGTGAGGCCGTGCAGCACGCGCTCGACGGCGGATTCGCGCAGAAAGCGCATGCCCTGCTCGCGCGCGGCCCGTTTGACTTCCGAGATCGGCTTGCGATCGAGAATCATCTCGCGGATGTGATCGGTCAGGTCGAGCAGCTCGCAGATGGCCATCCGGCCCTTGTAGCCCGTTCCCGAACAGTCCATGCAGCCCCCGCCTTCGTAAAACGTGTGCGTGTTGACCAGTTGCGGCTCCATCGCCGCCTCGAGCAGCGCCTCGGTGGTCACCGTCATCGGCCGCTTGCACGACTCGCAAATCCGGCGAACGAGGCGCTGGGCCATGACGCAGTTGAGCGCCGAGATGAACTGATACGCCTCGACGCCCATGTTCAGGAATCGCCCAAGCACGTCGAACACGTTGTTGGCGTGGACGGTCGTAAACACCAGGTGCCCCGTGAGCGCCGACTGAATCGCGATCTGTGCCGTCTCGGGATCGCGAATCTCACCGACCATGATCTTGTCTGGATCGTGACGAAGAATCGATCGCAAGCCTCGCGCAAACGTCAGCCCTTTCTTTTCGTTGATTGGGATCTGCGTGATGCCCTTCAGCTGATACTCGACGGGATCTTCGATCGTGATGATTTTGTCCTCGACCGATTTGATCTCGGCGAGCGCGGCGTAGAGCGTCGTGGTCTTGCCGCTGCCGGTCGGCCCCGTCACGAGCACCATGCCGTACGGTTCGCGAATGTACTTGCGGAAGCGGCGCAGCTCCTGGTCGGGAAAGCCCAGAATGTCGAGCCGCAGTTCCGTGAATTTCTCGCTGATTGATTGCTTGTCGAGAATACGGATCACCGAGTCTTCGCCGTGAACACTCGGCATCACCGATACACGGAAATCGATGGTCTTGCCGGGCACGCGCAGCCTGAAGCGGCCGTCCTGCGGCACGCGCTTCTCGGCGATATCGAGCTCGGCCATGACCTTAATGCGCGAAATGATTGCGCTGTGGAACCGTTTGCCGATGGGTCGCATGGCCGGCTGCAGCACCCCGTCGATGCGGTACTTGACATGGACCGCATCGTCCTGCGTCTCGATGTGGATGTCGCTCGCGCGTCGCTGAATCGCGGTGAAGATCGTTGAATCGACCAGCCGGATAATCGGGCTGATGTCGCTCGTGAGCCGCTCGACGGTAAGATTGTCTTCGTTGACCTCTTCGTCTTTCAGCAGCTGAATCTGGAACTCTTCCGTCGCTTCGTCCAGCACCCGCTGTGAGCTCTCACTCTTCTTCAGGATCGACTCAATCGCGGAACGAACGCCGACCATGACGCGAACGCGTGTGCCGAGCAGTACCGAGAGCTCGTCGATCATCGGCAGGTCCGTTGGATCGGAGACGACGATCACGAGCGACTTGCCTTCGCGGCGATACGGAACGAATCCGTAGCGCAACATCAGATCGGCAGGAATCGCGCGGAAGAGCTCCTGATCGATGCGAAATTCCTTCATGTCGAGGAATTGGAGCCGGTAACGGTCGGCAACCCGCCGTGCCTGCTCTTCTTCGGCGCTGCGCTCTTCCTCCGTCACCTCGCGCGCGAGATCCTCGTCGTCTGTGAGAGCCGCCGTGTCGATTGTCGGTTCGGTTGTACGTGACTGTGGACTCATGTCTTACCGTGAAATAACAGATGTCAGGTTGAACAAAGGCAAGTACAGGGACAAGACGATTGCCGCGATGACGATGCCCATGATGATGAGCAGCGCCGGCTCGATGATGGTCACGAATCGCCCCACTTCGGTTTCGATTTCTTCGTCGTAGAAATCGGCCAGGCTGTTGAGCATCTCCTGCAACGCGCCGGTCGATTCCCCTACTTCCACCATCTTAATGGCGACGTCGGGGACAATTTTCCGGTCGAGGAGTGTCGCGGCAAACCCCTGTCCTTCACGAACGCGCAGGGCGACGAGCTCCATTTCGCGTCCCATGTGACGGTTGCTCGTGGAGCGCGACGCGATTTCGAGCGCGTTGACGAGCGGAATGCCGCCGCCGAGCAGCGTCGCCAGCGTGCGGGCGAGCTGTGAGGTCGAGAACTTGTGCATGCTCGCGCCGATGACCGGCAGCTTGAGCAGAATGTGATCGAACTTCGCACGCTGGCCCGGCTGCTTCAGCCATGTGTAAACGGTCACGCCACCCGCGACGAGCACAATGAGGATCAAAAGAGCGTTGGCGCGGGCAAAGTTCGACACCGCCACGATCATCTGCGTCGACAGCGGCAGCTCCGCGCCAAAGCTGCTGTAGAAATCGGAAAACGTCGGTACCACCTTGAAGACGATGATGCCAACGAGAACGACGGCGAGGCTGATGAGAATGATCGGATAAACGAAGGCAGAGATTGTTTTCTTCCGAACGGTTTCAATGACCTTGGCGTACGACACATAGCGGCGGAGCACGGCGTCGAGATTGCCCGCGCGTTCCCCGGCCATCAGCGACGCGGTATACACGCTCGGAAACAGATCGCCGTGCTGTTGAAAGGCATCAGACAACGCTGTGCCAGCCCGCACCTTCTCGTGCACGTCGTCCAGAACAGCCTTGAAGACAGGGTTGGAGAGGCGCGTTCGGAGAATATCCAGCGACTGGACGAGCGGCATGCCGGCTTTGAGGAGCGTCGCGAGCTCCTGGTTGAACACGAGAAACTCGTGACGCGCTATTCTGGCTTTTCGCTGGCCAAACGAGAACCCGCCGAGACCGAGGCTGCCGCGGGGGCGAAGCGCGAGAACATGCAGGCCCTTGTCTTCGAGCTCTCGGCGCAGATGCGCTTCACTTTGTGCGATGTACACGCCCTCGACGATGTCCCCTGAGGGGGTGCCCAATCGGCAGCTGAATTCCATCTAAGCAGTTGTCCTGATGGACATTATCGGCACTTGAATTATACAGCCCAGCTCTGCCAGCGATGAGTGTCCGCTGTCACGTGTCAGGCGACCCGCGGCCTGATGTAGCGCGGGACTTCAGTCCCGCGAGCGGCCGAACCAACCGAAAAAACAAAAAGGCAGCACGCCCTGAGGACGAACTGCCTGATTTAGACGCCTCGATGTTCTATTTTGGACTTGAGTTCAGCTTCAACGACGAGCGTTAGTAGCGGAAATTCCGCATCACCTTCCTGACGTACTCTTGCGTTTCTTCGAAGGGCGGAATGCCATCGTACTTCCGCACCGTAGCGGGTCCGGCGTTGTATGCCGCAATTGCCCGCGGCAGTTCGAACCGCTCCAGCAGGAACTTCAGGTACTGTACGCCTGCTTCGAGGTTGTTCTGAGGGTCGTAAAGATCTTTGATCCCGAAGTCGCGCGCCGTCTTCGGCATGACTTGCATCAGGCCGCGCGCGCCGACCGGTGACTTCGCATGAGAATCGTAGTTCGATTCGGCCTGAACCACGGCATGCACCAGCTCGGGATCGACGCCGTGCTGCAGCGCCACTGTCTCGATCAGGTTCGCGAACGGCCGCGAATCGAGCGGCGGCGGCGCGGCATGAGACGACTGGATCGCCGCCACGACGGCTGCGCTCTCCTCGACCTCGGGGAACTCGTCGGCCTTGATATCGGTGATCAACGACTTGTCGAACGTCGCCTCACCGCCGTTATGCAGCGTGACGGTAATGAGGTCCCCGTCGATCCGGTAATCCTTCACGGACATCGAGCGGCCGTTGGCGAAGAAAATCTGTTCCGCATTGACCCGCGTGATCGATCCCAGCGCGAAGGCAGACATCAAAAGGCACAACGCGAGCCTCTTGGTACGTGCCTGGAGCATTCGAACCTCCTCGAAAACGTTGGGTTGCTACGTAAGCTCGAATTCGAAGATCAGCCGATCTCCAAATTCACGATGACGATGGCTGCACGAACGCGTGAAAGACGCGAACGCCGAGCTCCCTCGTATCAGTGCTCGTTGCGCCTGGCTGCAAAGCCGGAACGAACGTCGAATCCGGAATGAGCCTCACCTCCACCATGTCCCCCGAACCGAGCTGCGCGGCGGAGAGCGCAATCTTCCGCACCGGAGCGTCGTTAGGAACGACCGGCACGGTGGTAATCGGCTGATTCCCGACGCGAATCTCGACTTGTGTTGCGGCCCCCGACGCGCGGCCGGGGTTGTCGAGTTGCAAGAACAAAATCGAATCGCGTTTGGGGTTGCGGAACGAGAGCGTGGCTTCTTTCCGCGTCCATTGCCATTCGACCGATGGATTGTCCGCGGCGACTTCCGCCGGGTGCCATCCATCCTTGAAAATCAGGAAGACGTTTTCAGTCTGCGGCAGCAGTTCGAATTCGGCGACCTGATACGAGCGATCCCCTCGATCTGGCTGGCTGAGTTTCAGCCGTTCGTTCGTCGCGGGATCGTAGAGGCCTGCCAACACCTTGGCTCGGCCGACGTACGGATAAATCGGAACAAAGACCGTTCGGTTGTACTCAACCGTCTGGCCGGGCTTCCATTGACTGGTGGGTGTCGGCGGATCGTGATCGTCGGTCCACATGAGCTCTTCGTCGGCGTCGACGAAGTGCACGAACACCTTGCGGTTGCCCAGCGCGGGCGCACCGTCCGCCACGCGGAAACGATACGCCACATCAATAGGACTGCCCAACGGCACGCGTGGTTTGGACAGCGCCACTTCGACCGATGCAACGGCAGGGGTAGTATCGGCGCTCCGTTTACATGAGGCGGCTGTCCACAACAGCATCAACGCCCCGACGGCCCAGAGCAGCCGGGTCCATCTGACCCTTCGTTGCATGCGGTGAAGAACCAGAATATCATGCCGCTCAACAACATGGAAGCCCAACGGGATGCGCTTGGAATGGTTGAAACGAAGGGGTTTATCGGCTCGGTGGAAGCCGCCGATGCGATGGTCAAAGCCGCAAATGTGACCCTCATCGGATCGGAATACATCGGTGCCGGATACGTGACGGTGCTCGTTCGCGGCGATGTGGGCGCCGTGAAGGCGGCGACCGATGCCGGCGCTGCCGCTGCGCGCCGTGTGGGTGAGCTCATTTCCGTGCACGTCATTCCACGGCCGCATAGCGAAGTGGAACGCGTCTTACCGAAGGGATAAGCCGCAGATGGACACGGACAGCCGCAGCTAAGTCGCAGATAACGTATCGCCACTGGCAATCACGCGCACGGTTTCCAAGCTAATGGCCGCAACTGCCCCGCCCGCACAAACCGACAAAGACCTGGCCTCGATTGCCGAGGCGCGTGCGCTGGCGCGTCGCGCACGAGAAGCCCAGCTCGCGCTCGGCGAGTTCTCACAAGAGAAGATCGACTCGATCGTGGATGCGATGGCCGCTGCGGCAACGGCCGAAGCCGAGGCGCTTGCCCGTCTGGCAGTAGAAGAAACCAGCTACGGAGTCGTCGCCGACAAGGTTCAGAAGAACCTGTTCGGATCGAAGGATGTGTATTCCTTCATCCGGCCCATGAAAACCGTCGGCGTCATCAACCGCATCGAAGAAAAAAAGGTCGTTGAGATTGCGGAGCCATTTGGCGTCGTCGCCGCCATCGTGCCGTCCACCAATCCGACTTCGACTGCCATCTACAAGATCCTCATCTCGATCAAGGCACGTTGCGCGATCGTGCTCAGTCCGCATCCCTCGGCGACGCGCTGCATCACGCGTGTCGCAGAGATCATGGACGAAGCGGGATGCCGGCAGGGATTGCCGGCTGGCGCGATTGGCTGGATGAAAAACGTCACGCTGGAAGGCACGCAGGAGCTGATGAAGGCGCGTGAGGTGGCGGTGATCCTCGCAACCGGCGGGATGGGGCTCGTTCGCGCGGCTTACAGCGCAGGCAAGCCGGCATACGGCGTGGGCCCGGGCAACGCGCCATGCTACATCGAACAATCGGCCGATCTCGCAAAAGCCGCGGCCGACATTCTGTACGGAAAGTGCTTCGATAATGGCGTCCTCTGCTCCTCGCCCAATTCGGTCGTCGTCGACCGCGCGGTCGACGACGAAGTCCGTCGTCAGTTTCAATCGCAGGGTGGACATTTTCTCTCGGCCGCCGACGGCGATCTGCTTGCGAAGGCACTGGTCACCCCTCAGCGGCTGCCCAATCCCGCGCTGGTGGGGAAATCGGCGCGTTACATTGCGGACAAAGTCGGTCTGAATGTGCCTGACGGCACGCGTGCGCTGCTGATAGAGCTCAAGGGCGTCGGTCGCGATTATGCCCTGTCGATCGAGAAGCTCTGTCCCGTGCTCTCGTACTACGTCGCTGCGGACTGGCGCGAGGCGTGCGAACGCTGTAAGCAGATCCTGAGGTACGGAGGGATGGGCCACACCATGTCCATCCATTCGCGAAACGAACCGGTGATTCTGGAGTTCGGGTTGCGCAAGCCTGCGTATCGGATTTGCGTCAACACGCCGGCGACGCTGGGCGCCATCGGATTTACGACAGGGTTGGATCCGGCAATGACGCTCGGGTGCGGAGGCTTCGGCGGCAACATCACATCGGACAACATCACGTCGAAACACCTCTTGAACATCAAGCGGCTGGCTTATGAGACACGGCCGGTGACCTTGGCAGGTGGGGCGGGTAGGTCTGGTGGGTCTGGTGGCTCGACGGAAACCGCGCGCAATTCCGAATCTCCAGCTCTCCCCCAAAAAACCGGCGGCACGGCGCCCGAACCGATTGCTGCGGATTCGCTCGCGCGTCGAATCGACAGATTTCTTGCTTCACGCGGATTGAACGCCCCCTCGTCCACTGACGCTGCTGATAGAACGGTCAACCAACTTGTCCCACCCGCCCGACCAGTCCCACCCACCCAACCAGTGGCCTTCGTTTGCGAAGACGATGTGCGCAACGCCGTGAAGACTGGGCAGAAAATCCTGGTCGGAGACCGGACAATCATCA
>DASPWV010000537.1:0-2214 GCA_035637635.1 Vicinamibacterales bacterium
GGGAAAATTGAATGGGGCAATCGCCGCGCACACGCCGATTGGCTGTCGCATCACCGTGCAATCGATGCCGTGAGCCACGTTCTCGAGCCCGTATCCCATGAGCATCGAGGGCGCGCCGCAGGCAACTTCCACGCATTCGATGCCGCGCCTGACGCTGCCACGCGATTCGTCGAGTGTTTTTCCGTGTTCGGTCGTGACGATGCGCGCGATCTCTTCGAAGTGTTCCTCGAGGAGCTGTTTGAAACGGAACATCGCGCGTGCGCGTGTCACTGGTGGTGTTTCGCTCCATCCGGGAAAGGCTTTGGCCGCCGCCCGGACAGCCGCGTCCACGTCGCTTCTCGTCGACAGAGGCGTGCGGGCGATCACGTCGCCGCGGGCCGGATTGTGAACGTGGACGAAATCTGTCGCGGAGGACGGCATCCACTGGCCGCCGACGTAATTCGCAAGCGTTTCGACTCTGGTTTGGGATTGCACTGCCATGATCTGCCCACTATATAAGAGCCGTATGATGACGGAGCAAGGCGATCATGGCGCTTGAATTCCTGAAACGCGAGATCACGCCGGATTTCGTGTTCGACATCCGGAAGTTGCTGGAAGAGGAGGATGTATTTGGCCGCATCCGATGTCCGCTCTGCGCCTGGCGTCCGGCGGCATCGAGCTTGTGGACGTGCGCCAGCTTCAACACGCAGGAGGGCGCGTTTCGCGGCTGCGGCACGATCTGGAATACGTTCGCCACACGCGGCCGCTGTCCCGGCTGCGCCCATCAGTGGCGCTGGACGTCGTGTCTGCGATGCGGGGAGTGGTCGCTGCACGAGGACTGGTACGAGCCACCGTTGCCTCGTTGAGCAGCACCGCGGGTCAACTCGCGGGCGGCGCTCCCTCGAATCGGCACAATGTCACGACCTCCGTGTATCGCGCGTGCCACCTCAGGTATAGTGGCCGGGTCACCGCAGCGAGAACCACCATGTCCAAGACGCTTGAAGTCGTATTCACGGGTTTGCACTTCAAGAACCCGTTTCTCTTGTCGTCGGCGCCGCCGACTGAGTCGGACACCAACATCATGCGCGCGTTCGACGTCGGGTGGGGCGGTGTCGTGACGAAGACGATCGGCCTGCACCCGGTCGTCAATGTCGACGGCCCGAAAACGAAATTTCTCCGGTCGACGATCGACGGCAAGCTGTCGATGCAGAAGCGACCCGACACGGCGCTGCACTCGTCGTGGAACTGGGAGCTCATTTCCGACAAGACGCTCGATTGGTGGGTTCCACGAATTTCGCGCATCAAGAAGGCGCATCCGGATCGCATTCTCGTTGCCTCGATCATGGCCGGCTCGGGAAGCGATCGCGAGCTGCAGCACTGGCAGACGCTCGCGAAGGCCTGTCAGGACGAGGGCGCCGATGCCTTCGAGCTCAACTTGTCGTGTCCCCACATGGACCGCAAAGACATGGGGTCCAACATCGGCAAAGACCAGGAACAGATTTCCATCGTCACTCAAGTGGTCAAAGAAGTCGCGAAGGTTCCAGTGTGGGCGAAGCTCACGCCGTCCACGACCGACATCGTGGAGGAGGCGCGCGGCGCTTTTCTCGGCGGCGCCGACGCGATCGTTTCCTCCAATACGTTTCCCTCGCTGCCGCTGATCGATCCGGAAACCTTGGAGTTCGAGATGAATGTCGACGGCCATGTCTCGAGCGGTGGGCTTGGCGGCCCCGCGATTCTTCCGCTGTCGCTCGCGAAGATTGCGCAATTGACGCAGGCGTTTCCAGATCGCGAGTTCTCCGGCATTGGAGGTATTGCGAGCTTCGAGCACGCGTTGAACTATTTCCTGCTCGGGTGCGGCACCGTACAGGTGTGCACGGCGGCGATGCTCGATCGTGCCATTGGCCCCAACATCATCAAAGCCCTCACGAAGGGATTCGAGGAATTCCTCGATCGCCACGCGGACCGTGGCTGGACCTCACTGGAGGATTTCCGCGGACTGCGGCGCGACCGCGTCGTGCAGCACTCGCAGATTCGCAGGCCTGACACGAAGGCGTACCACGGCGGGCAGGAAGCACCGGTCGTGGCCGAACGCTGACGGGCCGCGACCATCGATGAGTGAAGCCGCGCGCGAGGTCGTCGAGACTGGCATCGACATCTCGCAGAGTCCTCTCTGGAATCCCGATCTCGCGCCGACGGCGCTTTCGAGGCGCACGTGGACCACCTACAACATTGCCG
>DASPWV010000538.1:0-5993 GCA_035637635.1 Vicinamibacterales bacterium
GCGGCGGCACCTGCGGCGGCGCCCTTCAAAAAGCCTCGACGATTGAGAGGTCGCTTGCGTGTCGCCATCAAACCGCTCCTTCCCGCAGACCCCCGGGTGTGGGAGGCACGATAGAGCGAACTGTTGCCGGTGTCAAAAGCGAGCGAACGCTTCGGCGCCTACAAACGAAAGGCGGGTTGTTACCCCGCCCTTCGTAATCACGCACTGAGGGATCCGCTACCGAATCGAATCCCGCCAGGCGTTGCTTTTCTGCAGGATCGGCGTCGACTTCTCCACGTCCACAATCGGCCGGATCGTGAACAAGAAAAACGTGGCCCACGGTGCGTGCGCTTCCAGCATCACTTCTGCAGACGACGCGTCGACGATAGCGATGCCGCCGTCGCCGTCGGCATAGTCGTAAAACGCCTTGAACTCGTACCCGGCCGGTGGTTTCCATTGCGTGAAGAGATTCAATGTCCGCTTGTCACGTTCCTCGCTGCCGCCGGAACGTGGAGTGAACGACACCGCGAATAGCATGGGGGCCTCCTGGTTATGCCGCATCGTAGTCTCGTCGCACGAAAAAGGCACGGAGAAGTTGGACGGAAGGACGCCAGTGCGTGCGGTATGCTGCGTCAGGCAATCATGGCCCAGCGCATTCAAATCCAACTGCACGTCGCCAACGCGCTGCAGTGGCTCGGGACGCTCTATCGCAGCCCCGCCGACGCACTCAAGGAGCACGTCAGCAACGCTATCGATGAGCATGTGAAGGCGCAGGCGACCGGCACTGCGGCTGAGTGCTGCGATGTGATCTTCACATTTGATCGTCGTCAGATCGCGGTGGAATACCCGTACGGGATGAGCGGCGCGGAATTCGAGACGGCCCTTCAGCGTGTCGCGAATTCCGCCAAACGCGCGGGGACGGCGCGCACGATCGGACGCCTCGGGATCGGGATTTTCAGTTTTCAGCAGATTGGCCGTCGCTGCACGTTCTACAGCCGGAAGACGATGCTCTCAGCGACGCTGCGGGTCGTCCTCAAGGAAGCATCCGACGAGGCGTCGATCGAAACGGCGCTCGCGCGAGAGCGGCTCGAGCACCCGGGCATGCGCGTGGTGATCTCGGAATTGAAATTCGATCCGACGCGGCCACGCGGGCCGCTCGCGCCCGACGCGCTCAAGCGATACCTCGCTGACAAATTCGACGGCTATCTTCGAGAGGGCTGGCTCACTATCGAGATCCGCTCGGGCGTTGCACGCTTTAGAGTGACGCCGGCGCGAATCACGCTGCCACGACTGCTGTCCGAGTTTCGTACGCTTCCGGTCAACGGCAACGGCAGCCGCACGGCTCGCCTGGACATTTATTTCGACCCATCGGGCCGCGGGCGCGTGGCCGTCCGTCACCGCGGCGTCACCGTCGTCGACAACCTGAGCGCGGCGACGGCGTATGGCATCGAAGAGAGTGCCTGGTCCCGGGGCTTCGTGCGGGGAGTCATCGACGCTGACTTCCTGACACCGCTGCCTGCGCGCTCCGGCTTCGAAGAAAACGACGACTGGATCGCGTTTCTCGACACGCTGGACCGCTACCTGCCGACCCTCGAGTCCGAGCTCGAGACGCATCTGGCGAGTCACCGCGCGCGCGAGGCCGCTGCGATCGAAGAACGCGCCGTCCGCCTCGCCCGTGACATCCTCGATCTCGACGAATTCCGCGAGCTGTCGTTGCCTGGCGGCTTGGCCAAGCGTGGCCGTCCTAAGTCGCCGCCACCGGATCGATCGACGTTGACGAAGAGCAAGCGGCGGCGCTCAAAGGAACCGCCGGCGGAGCCGGGCACCGACCAATCGCCGCGCGGACGCCGAATTCGTTACGAAGAGGTGCCCTTCGACTCTGGATCGCTCGCCCACAGCCGGTTCATCGACGGAGTGGTCCAGGCCAATACGCTGCACGCGGATTATGCCGACGCGCTGCGATCCGCCGAATCCAGGCTGATGTACGCGGCATTGATGATCGGAAAAGAATCCATCGCGTTCAACGATCGCACCGGCGCCGCCGGCGATTTCCTCGAAAAGCTGCTGGAGTTCATGTTCAAGCTGCAGGCGAGATCGCGCAAGCGCGGCCGGCGCGAGCGCAAATCGGACGGCGAGAAAGCCACCGCCCAATTGCCCATGATCGAGTGAGCGTTTCGCTCGTGCGCGCCTATGGCACCAATGTGAATCGAGTGACGTGCCGGGGACGAACGAGTGAAAAGTCACGTCGATCGGTGGTGGCGATGACCTCGACGCGAAGACGCTCGGCTATCGCCACGATCGACGCATCGACAAAGCCGAGCGCGCGATACGTCCGCATCAGATCCGAGGCCCGCAAGACGTCGTGCTCGCGCAGCGGCTCGATGCTTTCCCAATCCTCCGCGAGTGTCTGCACATACCGGCGCTCCGCTTCCTCGTTCCGACGGCTTCGCACAAGGTAGCTCACCTCGGGCAAAATCGTGACCGGAATCGTCAGCTCAGGCTCGGCATTCTTGATCCAGTCCAACGCTCGCCGATGCCATGCATCCGACTTATCAGCCAGCGCGTAAGCAATGCCGGTATCGAGAACGACACGCAGGCCGGTCATCGCGCTGGAGCGCGTTTGCGCAGTTTCCTCGCGCGGTGCTTCGCTGCAGTCCTGACGCGATCGTCATGAGGCGTCAGGTCCGCAAAGAGGAGCTCCTCGGCGCGCTCAGAGACATCCGTCTCGCCGCTGGCGAATAGACCGATTGACGCGGGCATCTTGAACCGGCGGTTATTCGCGAGATACGTCGCGACCGCCTCGCGCACCACCCACGCAATCGGTTGTTGCCTGCGCCGCGCATACTGCCGGAGCTCGGCCTCGAGCGCTTCCGGAATAAAAATGGTCGTGCGCTGCATGTCATACATCATACAGCATACATTTGGCGCCCCGACCGCGAGAGTGCGCGCGTGTTGCGTCTCATCGGCAGGTAGTCGATGAGCCCCCAGCACTACCAAACGCATCGGCTATCGCCGCTTCGTCGCGACGACGAGCAGAACGACGCCCGCTGCGACGGCGGTAATGCCCACGATCGGCGGCAGCGGCAGCGTCCGATGGGTTTCCCGTGTCGCCTGGAGCGGTCCGATGTCGATCACCTTCTCAGTCCGCGTGTAGGAGATGGTCTGGTATGCGAGCGCGAGCAGCCCGGCGACAATCAGGGCGATGCCACCAATCGCGAGCAGTTTCATGTGCGTCCTCCGGCGACATGTCGACCTCGATACGTCCGGCGATGTAGTCGATGCGACCCCGCTGCGGAAATGCATCGGACAACGCCCAACGCCGAAAGTCCGCGAGATCGCGAATCACGGGAATTTCAATTCCGTGTTCGAGCAGGAGCGTGGCCATGGCTCTGACCATTGTATCTGGGCGATGCTATTCACGATGCGCGATGGCGAACGGCTCGCGTCCCTGACAACATCGGTCCATTCTGGAGAGGTATCCAATGGCGCAGCAGATTTACCAATCGACGTGTAATTTCAGTAACACCAGCGCGAGTATCGGCCGCTGCACTCTTCCTGATGCGGTGCCATCGGGCAAACGTCTGATCCTTCAAACCGTGACCGGGAGGTATTGGGCAGATGGCGACGTGCTCGGGTCGGCGCTGCTGACGCTGAACGGGATTCCGTACGCGTTTCCGTGGGTCCCGGGCAACCCGTGCTGCGGCCAGGAAACAGAACGCGAGTCGCCGAGGCGGCGATTCTATGGCTTCAATCATTACGTCGTGTTGTCGGTGGACGGACCGGCAACCCTTCAGTTCGACGTGGAGCATCTGGCGTGATAGGTACGGGACACAGCGGTGGGTACAGCGTGTACGGGTACTTGATCGATATTCCGTCCTGACGCGCAACATTTGCGGAAGCATGGCTGGGTGTTGAAACGTGAAGGCGTTCAACGGCCTGCTAGCCAATGCCGTAAAGTCGGAGCACGTCGTTGATGACCGCCGAGAGGTAGATCAAACCGAGTCCGCCAACGAGCGCCGATTCGAGCGCGCGCACGCTGAACGGCGCGCGTTTGGAGCGCTCAAACTGCAAATGACGCCTGGCGATTGCTGCACGGCAGCGCGCGCGGACTCGATCGGCCCACACTTCGTCGGGCTGCAGCGCAGGCAGCCGCCGCAATTCGCGCAACACGTCCTCGTCCGCTGTCATGTCACGACCTCGCGCAGCGCCGCCAGACGCGGCGCACTCATGTTATCGAGACGTTGCGCCATCAGCGCGCGCGCCCTGCTCAATCGCTGGCGCATGGCTTCCGGAGTAATCCTGCAGACCGCCGCGGCTTCCGCCGGGCGCAACCCCTCGATGCCCACGAGCAGCAACGCCTCGCGATATGCAACGGGAAGAGTTCCGAGCACCGCCTCAACGCGCCGCTCCGCCTCGCTCGCGGCCGTCGCTTCGAAGGGCGATGGCTGCGGCCGTCCAAACGCCCACAGTGCGATGAATCCACCGGCGGACGAGTCTTCCATGAGCCGCGATCGCCGATAGCTCACATACAGATTGCGCGCAACGGTGAAGAGCCACGGACCCAGCCGCGTGTCCGAACGAAGGGCCGCCGTTTGACCGACGAGCCGAAGCCAGGTTTCCTCCAGGAGATCCTCGGCGATATCCCGGCGCCGCGACAGCCGTGCGAGAAAGTTGAACAGACGCGCGTTGAATTCCTCGTACACGACGTCGAACGCGGCGCTGTCTCCCGCGCGGAGGCGAGCGACGAGCGCCAGCTCCGAATCCCGGTCCATACAGGTCATAACGCACAGCCGTGCGAATCGTGACAGTGTCACGTTTCGCCGTCATCAGCGTTATATCGGAAGAGGGCGAGGAGCGCGGAGATGTTCACTGTTTTGAGACACGCCAGCATCGTCGGGCTGCTGAGCATGATCGTGACGTTATTTCCGTTGGTTGCCGGCGTCGCCTATGCGATTCGGCCGACCGAGCAGCGCCTGACGTTCATGCGGCCGATCTCCCTCGCCGGCATCTTCGGGGCCTTGTGCGGGTTGTTATCCGGCGCCGTCAACGTGCTCCGCATGGTTGCGGTCAGCGAAACGTCCGTGCCGACCCGGCTTGTCGCGCTCGCATCCGCCGAAGCGCTCGTGCCGCTCTTCATGGCCTTCGGATGCCTCACGGTCGCGTGGCTGTGCGTTGCGATGGGGCTGAGACGACACTCGTGATTCATCAACAATACAAACGATCGTCACACGCCAAGCTCGTAAGCCTCTCGCAGCCATGCGTCAACTTCTCGATCGACCTCTGCGGGTGACGAGAGCCGGGTGTGGTGAGTGTATTTGCCCGCCGCGAGGCGATCCGTCTTATGAATGCGCGGATGATGCAGCGTGCGCGTGGAAAGGAATTCGAGCTCGAGCGTGTCGCGCCGGACCACGAGGTTCCCGAAATTGCGGCGGCCGCGCAGGACGATCATCGTCTTGACGGGCACGACGTTATGCGGGCCGATCTCGGCGAGCATGTTCTGAATCGCCGCAAACGTCGCGCGCACGTTGGCCGACGCGCGATCGAGATGGGCGGCGAGCGGACGAACGTCGCAGGAATGTTCGCGTGTGCGGTGGAGAAAATGCCGTCCGCATCGTGGACAACGCCATCCGGTTTCCTTCGTTGCGCGCGCCTTGGCAGGTGGCATCTGCGTGGCCACCATAATCGTTCTCGCCGAAAAGAAAAAGGCACGGAGAACATTGGATTCTCCGTGCCTTGGTTGCAAGCTTGCGAGTGGTATGCCGCGTGGATTTCATAGGTCATTGGCGAATACCTTGGCAGGCTGGCGGGTGAACGACCACTGTCCCTCGGAGCCGCGTGTGAAGATGAAGATCTCGTAACGGCCTTTCCGCTCCACTGACGGGAAGCCTGAGATGACAGCGGTCTTGAAACCCCACAGTTCCGACGTGGGGCGAATCAATTCGAACACCTCCAGTGCCTCCCGCTCGTGCGAAGCCCCATCTGCGGTGGGATCGGCCGACACGAATTCGAGAGCG
>DASPWV010000539.1:0-3909 GCA_035637635.1 Vicinamibacterales bacterium
CTGCCACGTACCCGGTGAGTGATGTCTTCGTCGGATCGCGTCGAAAGTTTTTCTTGTCCGGACGCTGGAAGTAACGAGCGGGCGATGTCTGTAACGCGTCGATTGCTTCCGCGCTGCCGAGGTTTTCACTGACGACCAATCCTCCATCGAATGCCCACATTTGATTTGACCAGGCGTGGTTCCAGTCGATGCCGCCGACGTACGCTGCCCTGCGGAAGAGCGGTTCGAGCGCGGGCTCATCGAGGCTCCGATTCACGGCGGTCAGTCCGGCTCCAACAGTCGTGTTGCCTTCCCGCATGTCCCGCTTCAACCGGCCGATGAAATAGTTGGCCAGCGGCTCGACCGTCTCACGGCGATCGCTCCCGTTGATGTCCCGGATGCGCGCCTCCTCCTTCATCGTCAGCGCGTCCAACAAGCCGATCGTCCATCCTCCTCGGCTACGACCGGTGAGCTTTGCAGCGCCGGCAATTGTCGTCTCGAGCGGTGCGTCAACGAACGCGACATCCGAGCCGCCGATGAATCGTTGCGGCTCCCGGCCGATGCGCCGCGTATGGAAGAAAGTGTATCCGGCGGAGGTGTTGTCCGACCGCATGTCGCCGAAGCGGAAGATGTTAGAGCCCTCGACGAAGAACGGCCGCCGCTCGGGGAAAAAGGTCTCGAATGCAGAAAGGTTGACAACTGCCGGGTCCACCTCGACTTGCCCGAAATCCGGATTGAATGTCGCGTTGAGCGTCATGTTGCTGGTGAGTCCCGCCTTCATGTCGACCCCGACTCCCGGAGCAATGTTGTTTCTCTTCCGGAAGGGGTCGTTCGCCGCGATGAAACCGGGATTCTCATTCTTCGCCAGTGCGTAAGGAACGAGCTCGATTTTTCGTATCGAAGGCAGACGCCCCAGCCCGGTGAGATGTCCGTACCGGTTGATTCCCTGCTGCTGCGTCTTGGGAGTGAAGGCGAAGTATGCCACCTCGGCTTTCCGCGCGATCTTTCTGCCGAGCTGGAGTCCCCAAACCTGATCGGTCAGGTTGCGATTGTAGCGCAGCTGCGAAAGCGGAATGCGGAACTCTGCAGTCCAGCCCAGTGAGTCGACGGTCGCCGCGCCGTCCCAGACGGCGTCCCACGTGTTGTCCTGATTGCCGTTGTTGCTGACCGTCGCGTCGCGCTTCGCACCGCCCGCGGACACACGGAAAATCACCGCGCTCAGATGGTCGTGGTAGCTGTCGAAGGTGACTTCCACGAGATCGCCTTCGATTGGCTCATCGCGACGCGCGAGCTGCGGCTGAATGAGGCGTGGCTCGCGGTCGTAGAGTCGCATTCCGACGTAGACTGCATCGTCGTCGACGAGAATCCGCGCTTCAGTTCGCTCAGAGACTGGCTGACCTTCGTTTGGATCGAGCTGACGGAAGTCAGTGACTGGTGGCGCTGCCTGCCACGCCGCTTCGTCCATCCGTCCGTCGATCTGCACTTGTCCGTTGCGCCGAGCGGCGATGGCGGTCGGAGCCTGGTCATGCGGGCGAACCGCGGTGGGCGGCGTGGGAGTTTGGGCAACCGCGCGCCGTGAGACGGCTGGGACCGCGAGTGTTGCAAAGACAGCCAGGATCGCGGACGGTGCGACGGAGCGATTCATATGCAAGGGACCGAATGGTGACAGGCGCGGCTAAACGATCAGCCGTTCGACAGCTACAAGTGCTATAACGTTCGAACCACTCAGGAGGTGTCGATGCTAAAATATCAACAGTATGGTGAATTTTCAGCACAACACCGGCAGTTGTCAAGCTTTTGCCCACGATCTGTCCTTATGTAGTGCCCACCGAGCTGGCTGCTGCAAACGCTGTCGGCTCCCAGCCTGGTCGTCTATGTTGCAGTTCCTTTTCACCCTTCGTTTTCTGGGAGTCGTCCCATGAAGAAGTGGCTGGGCGGGTGTCTGGCGATTGGCCTTGTAGTCATCGGGATGGGCGTGTGGTCGGCCTGGCGGAAGCTTGTGCCATACACTGGCGCGAACCGCGCTGAGACTACGGTCATCGCCGCACCCGTCAGTCGCGTGTTCGCGTCCATCGCCAATGCCGATTCTCTTTCCGTCTGGATGACCCCCGGTCTAGGGATACGAGCTGCGCATCACGGGATGCTCGTCGCCGGCGACACTCTGAAGGTCGGGGCCAATGGGCGACTCACTTTTGGCGCTGAACCGATGAAGTGGATTGTCGTCGATGTCACGCCGGATCAGCGTTTCGCACTACAGCTCCGAAGCGATAGCAGCGGCAGGATCATCGCCACGCGTCAATTCACAATCGCAGCGAAGGGCGACTCCACGCTGGTCACGAGTGCGGTGTCAACGCCGGTCGCCGATTCGATTCGAGCGAACCGCAGCGACACACTGAAACAAAAAGACGCGTTCATCGCCGGACTGTCGAAGATGATGATGGCATCGCTGCGGATGCAGTCTCACATGGAGCTGGAGCAGCTGAAAAATCGGATCGAAGGCAAAGGAAAAGCGGCAGTGAGACGGTGAGACAGTGAGAACGGCGGGGCACATTGCTAGGTGTGCCCCGCCCTTCTCACTGTCTCACCGTCTCACCGTCTCACCGTCTCACTGTGCTTTTGTTGTTAGCGCTGCGCCCCCGCGATGTCCCGCAGCTCTGCGGCAAGCATCGCTACGCGAGACGAATCGGACGTACTCCGCGCTTCGGCATCGAGCTGCGTCGATAGCTGAACCAGCGCGTCGTGCTGCGCTGTTCCCTTTAGCTTCTCGGCCCGTGTTAGATCAGCAGCAATGGACGACACTCTTTCACGCGCAAGCGCCTTCTCTCGCTCGAGCTGATCGAGATACGCCCTCGCGACTACGACGCGCGCCGGCCAGACGATCTTCGGCTGGTCCTGCGCGTTCAAATAGTCGAAGTGAACCAGCTTCGCAGCGTCGATCTCATTTTGTGAGATGAACGCACTCGGTCTCAGCTCAAAAATATCGAGCCCGCGCGAAATCTCCGATGCGATGATGTACCCGTTGTACCAGTAGGTCGACCAGTATCCACCCATGACGAGCTTCGTCGAATCCATCGGCCCGCGATCGAAGTACGCGATCTCAATCGGGTGAGCTTGATCTGTCCAGTCGAAAACAGAGACGCCCCCCTGGTACCATGCCTGAGCCATGATGTCGCGGCCGGGAATCGGAATAAGCGTGCCGTTGTGCGCGACGCAATTCTCGACCGACTTCTGCGCCACCGGCAACTTGTAATAGCTCTTGAATGTCAGCACCCCGTTGTTGAGGGTGAAGATCGCATCCGCCCCCCACTCCGGTTTGTCCGTAGAACGGCACCGCGGCTGCGTTCCCCCGCCCCATTCGTCGCTGAATAGGATCTTCGTGCCGGTATTGTTGAACGTCGCCGAGTGCCAGAACGACATGTTCGAATCGGCCGCGGCGGCGATCCGGTTGGGATGCGCGACATCGCGAATGTCGAGGAGAAGCCCGTATCCACCGCATGCCCCTCCCGCCAGTCCAATTGCCGGATAGGCCGTGATGTCGTGACATTGAGTCGGCCCGCCCGCCGGCTGGGGCGGCGGCCTTGGTGGTACCGGTCGACCAGCCGCGAGCGAGTCGGCTTCTGCCTTCGCGCGCGCGGCTGCAGCCGCGAGACTGTCGGCGGCGACCTCGGCGTGCTTGGCGGGCTGCACCAGGTTCTCGAATATCCGGGGAGAGCTGACGATCTTCGCCTGCTCGGGATGAGCGAGCGGTACCTGAATCACCTCGATGCGAAAGAGCGCGGTGTTCGGATCCTCGCTGGGCAGCGCGCCGGAGCAGCCCTCCATCTCCTTCGCTGATCGCACCGCCGCTCTGCCGGACACATAGATGTAGACGTTCGCGTTGTCTCGAGGATCATTCACCAGCGTGTTGGTATGCGACCCTCGGCACGTCTG
>DASPWV010000540.1:0-5256 GCA_035637635.1 Vicinamibacterales bacterium
GTCGTCCGGCGTTCCCCGCTCGATCGCCGAGCGGACGAACCATCGTGGTCAGAATCGACTGATGCCAGTCGGTTCCGAGCTGCTTCTTGTCGATGCCGAGCACGTCTTCGATGAGACCCACGGCATCGCCGCCGCCGGAACCGCCCCGCTGTGCACCCGGAGTGCCC
Source organism: Vicinamibacterales bacterium (assembly GCA_035637635.1). Classification (GTDB taxonomy): domain Bacteria; phylum Acidobacteriota; class Vicinamibacteria; order Vicinamibacterales; family UBA2999; genus DASPWV01. Next base: position 168 of record DASPWV010000540.1, read on the forward strand.
GCGCTGTGCAGGATGTCTGCAATTGCCGCGTCACCCCATCGTCCTCCGACGTACGCCCAGAAGGCGTGACCGAACCGGTAGGGAAAGTATCGCGGGTCGTTCAGATCGTCGATGTCCGGCAGTTTTTCACTCACGGCGGCATCGCGCAGCCAGACCGCTGTGTGCGCGTCAATCGAGCCGATGGACAGGTACTCAGCCATGCCTTCGATAAACCAAAGCGGAAGGTTGAGGTTGCGTCCGAGAATGTCGTACTGAAACGCGTGCACGAGCTCGTGGCCAATCACGTGATCGGTGTCGGCGAGGCCGGCGCCGACGGGCAGCACGATGCGGCGCTTCATCGACTCGGTGACTCCGCCCGTCCCTTCGCCCAGGACGCCTTCCACGACGTTGGTCTGCTCGAAATGGGGATGAGCGGCGTAGAGGACGAGCGTTTGGCGTCCGGACAACTGATGATCGAGGATGCGTGCGAGGCGCGCGTACCAGCGCTCGGCAATACGCGCGGCTTCGCGGGCGGCCTGTGCCTCCTCAGGGTAGAAATGGATGTCGAAGTGCTCCGTCTTGAGCACCTCGAATTGGAACGCCTGATACTGAACTTTGTTCTGGCCGAAATACTGCGCGGACGCGGGCCGGCTGACGGCGGAAAGAACCAACGCAGTGATGGCCACTGTACGTACTGATTTGATGAGGGTAGCCATGGCGGCCAAGAAGACAGCAATAACCGCACCGGCGGAACGTAAGGCTATTTGCCGGTGGCGCAGAGGTCGAAAACTTGCTTAGCGGCTCAGCAGCAGCAGATGCTCCTAGGGCAAACTTCGGACGGACGCGGCAAACCCGCAGGCTTGCGCAACCCACGGACGTGGCACAGGTAGTTTGCCGCGCCATCCAACCCGGCGTCTGCTCGCTTGAGAATAATCCGCGTTTGGTCCGGCGCTTCAACGAGAGCGCCGGCTATTCCGCCAAGGTGAAGGACAATAACCCAATGACTTCTCAAAAACCCTGCGCCGTGGCTGCGTCGGTGGCGCTGCTGCTCGCGAGCATGGCGCCGTCGGCAAGCGCACAGGCTCAGACGCGCGGCGCGATGTCGGCGACGGTAACGGCCGCCGCGCCTGTGTATCTGCTGCCGGACGCGTCGCGAACGCCGTTGAGGACCCTGCCTGCGGGGGCAGTCGTCGTCATCACGCAGACGCAGGGCGACTGGTTTCAGGTGAGCTTCGAAGACGCGCAGTACGGTCGCCGGACCGGGTGGATTCAGCGGAAGTTTGTGAGCACGCCGACGCCAATGCAAGGACCACCGCCAGAACTCCCGCCGCCCGGAACAAAAGGCCAACCGCGGCCGCCCGTGAAAGGCGGAAAGCCAATCGTGCGTCGGTCAAACGCGCCGGCATATCGCGTGTTTGTCAGCTACTCGATGGACAAAGCGGCTTCACCGAAGAGCTTCGATGCAATTACCGGATCCGATCGCGTGCAGTGGTTCGGCGGCGGTGTTCAAGGTCTGCGGTTGTGGCACGACCTTTTTGTCGAAGGCTCAGTGGAGCACAACACATCGACCGGCGAACGCGTCTTTGTGTTCAACGACCAGGTGTTTCCGCTCGGCATCCCGCTGAAGCTTTCGATGACGCCGGTCGACATGGTGGCTGGCTGGCGCCTTCCGTTGAGTCGTACTCGTCCGAGACCAGGCGTTCCTCCGAGCCGGGTTGGGATCGAGCGCCTGGCGGCGTACGCCGGAGGCGGGGCGACGCTCCTCAAATACAAAGAGACGTCCGACTTTGCGGACGCGGACGAAAACATCGACAAGTGGTACCCAGGACTCGTGGTCTTCGGTGGGGCAGAGGTCACCGTCGCCCGCTCGGTGCATGTGCGCGGCGAGGTGCGATACCGGCAAGTGAACGATGTGCTCGGTGCCGGGGGGGTGTCGAAGCAGTTCGGAGAGACGAAGTTCGGCGGGGTCGGCGTGCAGATCAAAGTCGCGTTTGGACAGTGAAGATCGTGCGCATCATCTCGGCGCAAGATGTAAGTCGCTCGAGACTTCGGTCTCGCGGCACATAGAGAAACGCCGATGACTGTGGAGAACGACGATGGAGCGTTGCTGGAGTTGTTGCGACGCCTGACACCATCTGACATGTCCGTCCTCCGGGCCACATTGGACACGCCACATAGTCAAATCGCCACCGTCAAGAACAGTCCCAACGACGTCCTCTGGTCCAAGATGGTGGAGTGCGGCCTGGCAACCGAGATGACGCTTGATCTCGACGCGCCGCCACCGTTGCAGAACTTCTCCCCGAAATCGTTCGCCCTGACCGCGCAGGGCAGGACGATGCTGCCGAAGCTGCTGCACCGCGTCGGTCCTGAGAACGAGTAAGAAGGCAGATGGCTTGGTTGGCGAGCCGCGCTCCAGAATTCATGCCCTTCTCATACGTTCATTCGTGAGCAATTGGCCGTCTGCAAAGGCGAAGCGCGTTCTAGCGGCGCTGCACAGCATCGGATGGCGCATTAAACGTCTTCCCATTCCACGACAGCGAAGAGATTGGACCCAAGATGCTCGCCCGTGTGGCGCGCCGCACGGGGTTGACGCCGGACGACCTATGAGGGCGCTGCACGGCTAACGCACGACGGAGCGCCCGCCAGAGTCCATGTCGAACTGTCCTCACGAGTAGTTGATTTAATGGGAGTGAATGTGCGCTGGTGGATTCGAACGACTGCTCGTACGAAAGAAGCAGCCTCTTAAGGGCTTGGCACAATTGTCCCAAATGCGGTCCGCCACTCGCATATGTCAGTTCAGAGGGCGAGCTATATTTCTGCCGCTGCGTGCGAGACGGGTGGTCTGCCGCTTAATGGTCGTCTGCGGCTTCGTGACGCGGACAACTCGACAACGCGGCCTCAATCGGTTTCAAAAACTTCAACTGACGGCGCCCCGGCGCGGACTCTCCTGTCGCGAGACGTCGACACTCGTTCACAAATAGCCTTCGCGTTGGATTTGTAAACGTGTAATCCCCAATTCTCTGATCCCGAATTACCAGACCTCTCGAGTCAATAGGAGTGTTGCCACTAATGTCCCGCTAAGTACCGTCACGAGCGCAACCCGCCGCAACCCCGCGTGCACGGCATAGCGTCGACTAGTGTTTGACCGGCACAGCGAGGATAATGCCTGCGCTACCATCAGAGAACCCACCTACGAAGGCTATCATCCCCCTATTGTTGATAACGGGAGGCCTGTTACGGGCGACGCTTCTGAGCGTCCTCCCGTCAATGACGTCACCGGGTTTGACCAGGAGGGCCGACTCGGTGAGTACACCGAAGTTTCCGTCAAAGAAATTCACGAAGGTGACCGTACCCGCATCGTTGATAGCGGGTCCGTTGCCAAGGGAACCGCCAGACAACAGATTGACGCTCTCGCCGTCAATGAAGTCGCCGCCCTTCGCGCACGCGTGAGATGGTGCGCGCTGGTGGATTCGAACCACCGACCCCCGCCGTGTGAAGGCGGTGCTCTACCGCTGAGCCAAGCGCGCGCCCTGGAGAGGACATTTAGTTTAGCATCGCGGCCGACCGCCGCACAGGCGACATCCGACGGGTTAACCGCACGCGTTCACGTCTGCCGTTTACGCTCGCGCGCGACTTTGCGCGTTGGGGTGGGGATGCGGGTTTGTTGGGGCGAGTTGCAGACGCCGCTGCGCGCGCAGGTGAGTGGGCGAAAGAAAATGCCGCACTCAGAGTGTGCCGTACAAACGATCGCCGAAGTCGCCCAGACCCGGAACGATGAACTTGTGCGCGTTGAGGCGCTCGTCGATCACCGGTGTGTAGATCGGCACATCGGGATAAGCCTTCTGCACCGCCGCAACACCCTCCGGCGCCGCGACGATGCAGACGAGTCGAATATTGCGAGCGCCGGCCGTGGTGAGAAGATCGAGCGCCGCAACCGCGCTTCCTCCGGTTGCGAGCATCGGATCGATCATCAAGACGTAGCTGTCATCGAGACCGGCCGGAAGCTTCGAGTAGTACCGCGACGCCTGTGCCGTGACTTCATCGCGCTGCAAACCGATGTGACCGACGCGCGCGCCGGGGACGAGCTCCAACATCCCGGGTAGCATGCCGAGACCTGCGCGTAACACCGGCACAAGGACGATATCAACCGTCAGCCGCGCGCCGCGCGCGGGGCCGAGGGGCGTTGAGACGGTTTCGGTCTCCGTCGGGAGATCCCGAAGCGCCTCGGCGGCGAGCAGCACGCTGATACGTCCGGCCAGTTGACGAAAGCGCTCGCAATCCGTTCTCGCATCACGCAGGTTGAGCAGGATGTCCTGGACGAGCGGATGTTCGACAAGGCGAACCACGCGGAGAGCTTACTGCATTGGCACTCTCATACAATGCGGGAATGACCAACCGTCCCCGACGTCGGCGCGTTTGGGGTTGTCTGCTCTTGCTCGCCGCTGGGTCCATATCGCTTACCGCGCGCCAGCCGAAGCCCGTCGATCTCCTCATCTCCAACGGCATCGTCATCACGATGGACCCCACACGGCGCGTCTTGAACCCAGGGTCCGTGGCGATCTCCGGTACCACGATCGCGGCGGTGGGCGAGCCGCAGGCGATAGCGTCGCAGTTTCAAGCGAAGCAAACCATCGACGCGCGCGGCCGCGTGGTGATGCCCGGCCTGATCAACACGCACACGCACGCGCCGATGGTGCTGTACCGCGGGCTGGCCGACGACCTTGCGCTGATGGACTGGCTGCAGCAGTACATCTTTCCCGCCGAGGCGAAGACCGTCAGCCGCGCATTCGTGCGCGCAGGAACGCGGCTCGCGGCGCTCGAAATGATCCAGTCGGGGACGACGACCTACACCGACATGTATTACTTCGAGGAAGAGATCGCCGCCGTGACGAAGGCTGCCGGCCTGCGCGGCGTGCTCGGCCAGACAATCATCCAGTTCCCCGTCGCCGACGCGAAGACGCCGGCCGACGAACTTGCGCGCACGGAGGCGTTTCTCAAGCAGTTCGCGGGCGACGAGTTGATCGTGCCGGCCATCGCACCGCATTCCATGTACACGCTGGACGCCGCGACGCTGAAATCCGTGCGCGCGCTCGCGACGCGCGAGCACGCA
>DASPWV010000541.1:0-2872 GCA_035637635.1 Vicinamibacterales bacterium
CGGCGTCCATCGCAAACGGGTGCGCCGTTCGACGCGATCGATGCCGCGGTACTGAAGCAGACAGTCGTCGCCGCAGACATCGGGGAGACGCTCGCCTCGGCGAGCCCGGCGCGTCCCGCGGACTTCGAAGATGTCGGCGAAGTCGGCGTCGAACGTGATCGTCATCGATACTTCAATCGCGCGCAGGGCGTAATTGGCCACGCGGATGCGTTCGAACCAGCTGCCCTCCCAGAGGACGCGCGAGCGCGACAGATGGATTTCGCCGCGCGGCATGGCAACCGCGTCGCGGCGCAGCACGTCCGGGTTGGTGAGATCCGCGGTAAAAACGATGTTGTCGTCGCTCACCGTGGAGCTCAGAAGCAGCGGCCGCTTGCCCCAGAGCAGCACTTCGAGACGAGAGAGGTGACGCGTGCCCTCGTGGTACAGACCCTGTTCGCTGGCTTCGGCCGGCAGCACGTCGCCATACTGGTCGAAAACGGCGAAGCTTTCGCCTTGCTTCAGGACGCGGAGTGGTGCGGTCGTGCGCTCGGCGTCGGCAACGATGTAGAACGACTCGTCGAGGCGTACGGCATCTTCCATAGCGCTCCGGGATCAGCGGCTGACTGTCGACGTTCGATCAACTGCGTGTAGAGCTCGACGTAATCGGTCGCCATGCGCGTCACGCTGAATCGACGATCGAAGTTCTCGCGGCAGCGGCGGCGATCGAGCTTGTTCACGTGACGCGTGGCTTCGATCGCCTCCGCCACGCTATTGACGAGCAACGCGGTGACGCCGTCCTCGAGCACCTCCGACACAGACCCGCCGCGAAACGCGATGACGGGCGTGCCGCACGCCAGCGACTCGATCATCACGAGCCCGAAAGGTTCCGGCCAATCGATTGGAAAGAGCAGCGCGTTCGCGCCGCCGAGAAAACGTCCTTTGTCGTCGTCGCCGATCTCGCCGACGAACTGCACGAGCGGATCCGACAGCAGAGGACGAATATTGCGGTTGAAATAGTCGGCATCCGCCGGATCGACCTTTGCGGCAATCCGCAGGGGCAAGCCACAGGCCTTCGCAATCGCGATGGCGCGATCGACGCGCTTTTCAGGCGAGATTCGTCCGAGAAATGCCAGATAACCCTCGGGACGCGGGTTGAACCTGAGGAGCGTGTCCGGAAGACCGTGATGAATCGTCGCAATCCAGTTGGCCTCCGGGAGCGGTGCACGCTGCGCGTCGGAGATCGAGACCACCGGGATGTCGTCGAACTCGCGATAAAACGGAGCGAGCTCCGGCAGATCGAGCCGGCCATGCAGCGTCGTCACGTGTGGCGTTTGCAGACGGCGCGCGATTGGGAAATGCAGCTGGGCGATATGAAAATGGATGATGTCGAATCGTTCGGCGCGGCGAGCGACTTCTTCGACGAGCAGAACGTGTGGCGTCAACGCATCGACCACGTGACCCAGACGCAACGCTTCGCGATAGACGGGCACGAGCCTCGCGCGCGTCTCCGAGTCGCCGGACGCGAACAACGTCACTTGGTGTCCTTGTCGTACCAGTTCCTCCGTCAACCATGAAACAACGCGTTCGGTGCCGCCGTACAACTTCGGCGGCACACTCTCACAGAGTGGCGCAACCTGGGCAATTCGCATTGTTCTCTCTCCGAAATCGGATCATGCCACACGGAGGAAGGTGCGACGTGGCGATGGAGCTACAGCTCTGCGGTCGCGAGATGTCGCTGACACCATTCAACAGCAAGTCGCACCACTTCGTCGAGTGCGCCGGGCTCTTCGAACAGATGAGTCGCGCGCGGAATGATTTTCAGTTCGACCGGCGCGCGCATCCGGTGCATAGCTTCGCGGTTGAGCTCGATCACCGGTTCATCGTTACCGCCGACGAGGAGCAGTGTGGGAGCTTCCACGAGCGGCAGTGATTTATCCGCGAGATCGGGTCGTCCACCGCGGGAGATCACCGCGCGTGTCTTCGCCGATCGTTCGGCGGCCGCGATGAGCGCTGCGGCAGCTCCAGTGCTTGCTCCGAAGTACGCGATCGGCAGATGGCGGAGATCGGGCCGACTCTCAACCCAATCGGTTGCTGCCACCACGCGGCGCCCGAGCAAATCGATATCGAATCGATACTCGCGCGTGGAGTTGTCGACATGCTCCTCCTGCTGCGTCAGGAGATCGAGCAGGAGCGTCGCAAATCTGTGAGCCTCCAGCGCGCCGGCGACGGCGCGGTTACGACTGCTGAACCGGCTGCTCCCGCTGCCGTGCGCGAAGATGACGAGGCCCGTTGCCGATTGAGGCACGCGCAAGTCGGCATCGAGGATCACGGCGCCAGCCGGGATGCGCACGGTTTCATGCGCGGTCATTTGTCTGCACCGACGTGAAATCGACGTTTCTCGTGCAGCAGCGCGCGGACTTCCGCATCGCTTGTTTCGGAGAAATCGCGATACCACTGACCAACCGCGGAAAAGGGATGCGGCGTTCGTGCGCAGACGATCTCGTCTGCGATTTCGCGAAATTCCTGACACGTCTCGGCGGCGCCAACGGGCACGGCCACCACGATGCGAGCAGGGTTGTGCGCCCGCACGGCCATGACCGCTGCTTTCATCGTCGAGCCCGTCGCGAGTCCGTCGTCGACGAGCAGAACAATGCGGTCCCTCAAATCGAGTGGCGGTAGCTGACCACGATAGGTTTGCTCGCGACGCTCGAGCTCGATTGCTTCTTCGCGCGCCACCTCATCGATGACCGCTGTGGGAATTCGATACCACCCGACGACATCGTCGTTGAGAACTTTCACGCCACCAGAGGCGATTGCCCCCATGGCGAGCTCGCGATGCCCCGGAACGCCGAGCTTGCGCACGACGAAAATGTCCAACGGCGCACTGAGCGAC
>DASPWV010000542.1:0-14035 GCA_035637635.1 Vicinamibacterales bacterium
GCGCGCGACACCGCGCTGACGCGCGATGCCCGGCCGTGCAGCAACGACAGCCATGTCGATATCAGATCCCGGTGATCGTCGACTCGCGGCCGAAGCTCCTTTCCCCCGCCATCCTCAATGAACAGCCAGGCTGACTCGCCGTCGGGCGCCTCTACGAATCCGAAGCACTGAAGCGCGCTCGCACCGGCCTGCGGCAGGATCTCTGAGTACACGAGGTATTCGGTGCGCGCGCTCTCCAGCTCGCACCGTTTGGCGATAATCGCCGTGCCTCCTTCGCCGGCGCCGACGAGTCGGTACACAGCCGACTTGGTCTTCTGCCGCAAGATTTCGATTGAGTGCGGAGGCTGGTTTGTCCGCAGTTGCGACCAGGCTCTGACGGCGGGGTGCTCGTCGAGATCGATCGTCAGCACCTTCGGTGGCTTACCGACTCTGTTCGCGTCTGATGAGTGCATCGTCGGTGACCAGGGCCTCTTCGATCGGCGCCGCGAGAGTGGTCAGCCGGCCCTGTTCAACTCTGAGTATAAGGTCGCAGCTCTTCAAGGTGTTCAAGCGGTGAGCGATCATGAAGGCAGTGCGGCCATTCATGAGTGTTTCCATCGCGCGCATGATCGACAGTTCGGTGTTCGTATCGACCGAGCTCGTCGGCTCGTCGAGAATGAGAATGGGGGCGTCCTTCAGGAACGCTCGCGCGAGCGCGATGCGCTGGCGCTCGCCGCCTGACAACCGCATCCCCCGCTCGCCGACTCTGGTTTCATAACCGTCAGGAAGACTGGTGATGAAGTCGTGCGCGTTGGCGGCCTTGGCCGCCTCGACAATATTGTTCATATGGGCGTCGGGGCGCGCGTACGCGATGTTTTCAGCGATGGTGGTGGAGAACAACACCGCGTCCTGCAGCACGATCGCGAATTGGTCGCGCAGGTCGGCCAGCTTGTAGTCGCGCAGGTCCATTCCATCGAGGAGGATTGCTCCCTCTGTGGGGTCATAGAACCGTGTCAGCAGGCTGACCAGCGTCGTCTTGCCTGCGCCCGTCGTGCCCGCGATGCCCACCCGCGTGCCGGGCTGCACAGCGAACGAGACGTTCCGGAGGACGGGAGGGTTGTCGCCGTAGCGAAAGGACACATCGCGGAATGCGACCGCGCCTCGGGCCCGGTCGATGGGCCGTGCGCCCGGCCGCTCGTGAACATCCGGCACCTCATCAAGGAGAGAAAACGCGCGCTCGGCACTGGCCAGATGCGCTTGCAGACTCGTGCCCTTGTTGCTGAGTGTCTTCAATGGGGAATAGATCTGTGAGATGTATCCCATCAGCAGCAGCAGATCGCCGAGACTCAACACGCCGGCCTGGACGTGGCGAACCCCGACAAACAGGACGGCAGCTGTTCCGACAGCCGTGGCGACGCTGATGACCGTGCCGAAGGCGGCTCCCGTCTGGAACAGGCGAATGCGCGCGCGCATGCCGGCGAGCGAGTTGTTGACCAGCCGTTCCTTTTCCCGGTTCTCTTGCCCGAACGCCTTCACGACGCGCAGAGAGGTCAGCACTTCCTGAACGACGGACATGGCGGAGCTCTCGAGCTGCTTGACGACGTGTGCGCTGCGCCGCATGCGCCTGCGGTAAACGCTGGCGACGACGAACAGCACTGGTGAAACGGTCAACGCGATCAGCGACAACGCCCAATCCAGGCGAATCGCGATATAGAGCATCGTGCCCAGAGTGATGGCCGCTGTAACAAGCGGGCTCACGCCGTCGATCGTGATGTACTTGATCGCCGGCGCGTCGTATTGGATCCGGTAGGTTGCGTCGGCGGTGCCGCGTTCATCGTGATAAGACAGCGAGAGGCGCTGCGCGTGAGCAAAAAGCTTGGTCTGGAAGCCGAGAACCAACCTCTCGCCGGTGTACATCGTGAGCAGTGAGCTGGACACCGCCTGCAGCTTACCGAGCACCGTGATCGACAGCATCAGCCCCGCCGCAAAAAGCAACACTGCCGTGTCGGAACTCTTCATGACCGCTGGGAGGAGCGAATCCAGCAACCCGGGAAGCGGCTGCGAGCCGATCACGCTATCCACCGCGATCTTCAGCGGCACCGGGTTCAGCAGCACCACGGATCCCTTCAGGAGGTCCAGGAGAAAAATTCCCGTGATGTGCAGCCAATACGGCCGCGCCAGCCTCAGCAGCCTTCGATACAGCGCGAGATCGCTCTGTCGCCGCACATGCGGAGAGTGGTCGAGCACCGGCCCGTGCGCGCTTGCCGACCGGGTACGATCCTGACTGTGTGCGCGTTTCGGGGGCGACATCCGCTCAAGCTCCGCTGCGCTGAAGATTCAGAGTTGCTGCCGTCCTCACACGGTACACGATCAGAAGTGACTTTGTGCACGGTCTGTGACTTTTGGACAGGCTCATCGGCACGATATGGCGCAACACAGCAAAGGATGGCCTTTATTCGCGTGGAAGCCGCCGCTGGAGCAGATTTCTTGGGGGAACGGTTCGTTGCAGGGATCTCCTTTTTGTCAATGCCTGTGACGACGGCTCGGATGCGATGAATGAGACATCACCGAGACGACGGTGCGGCGGCAAAACCCGTGGCGGCGACGACCTTTCGGATCATCCCGTCGCTCTTGCTGTACAGGTACAACTCGCCGCTCGCGTCGATTGAAAACCGCACGTCTGCGCGGCCGCCCTTGATGAGATCGGCGGGCCCTGGCAACTTCGCACTCTTTCCACCGCGCGAGTGATAAGACGCCTCCGCGATCGGGAAGAACGACTCGTAAACCTTCTTGCCTGCGTCCGGCGAGTCGTTCGGATCGTCCCATGCGAGCTTCACTTCGTGAATTGCCGCAACGGTCGCGGGCTTTCCGTCGTCTGCGGCAAGCATCTCTTTGTAGTCCGCGTACCAGATGCGACCGGTCGTCAGATCGCTGAAGATGTACTTTCCCCGCAGGCTCGGTACTGCATCGCCGCTGTAGACAAAACCGCTCCCAATCGCGTCGCCGCCACTCGGATCGTGGCTGTATTGAATGACGGGATAGCTTGGCATGACGAGGCGATCCGTGGGCTTGTCGCCGATCTGCACAGGAATCCTGTCGTCGGCGGGCAGCGGAGCGGTCGTGTTATCCGGCCGGAGCAGCTCATTACCTTCGCGGTGCGAATAGCCGTAGTTCGTGCCCTTGTGAACGATGTAGACGGCTTCCCAGGTGTGAAGGCCAACGGAGTTTGCAATCAGCCGCGTGTTGGAGGGATTCGCTCGATCGACGGCCCACGTCAGTCGATGCGGATTGCGGAAGCCGTAGGCCCAGATCTCCTGCCGCGCACCTGTCGTTGAGACGAACGGATTGTCGTTTGGAATTCGATAGCGGCCGTTCTCACTGACGCGACTGGAGGCGACGTGTTCGTTCAGATCCGGAATGATTCGGAGGATCTTTCCTTCGAGCGTGTCCAGCCTCTGAGGGTTGGATCTGATCTCGACGTTCTTAGATTCGCCAGACGCTCCGTCGCCGCATTCCATGTACAACACGCGCCACTCCGGATCGCCGGGACGCGCGGCCGGGTTGAACGCGAGATCGCCCAGCGGATGGCTTCGCGTGTTGAGCTGCACGCGCAGCAGCTCGCGCGCGGTGCCCTCGAACGTCGAGTTCGAGGGATTTGAATCGGTCCATTCGACAAGCACTCCTTCGTTCTGCAGCGGGCCGGGCGTTTTGATGGCCTCAGTGGTCGTGTAGCCCGACACGTTCAGGCCGGGGAATTTCGCGTTGTTGGGGAGATTGGAGCCGCCGAGCGCCGGATCTTCGATGTGGGTCGTATAGAACTTGCCGTTTTTTGCATAGTCGGGATCGAGATAGAACCCGTTCAACCCGTTGCCGTATCCCTGCAGAATCGTGAGCCTTCGGAACAGACCGCCCTTGTCACCAGTGCCGTTGAAATCGAGATACACCGTGAACTTCTTCGTCGCTTTGTCGAAGATGTACAAAGGGCCGTTGAGATCGCTGATGAACAGGCGCTTTGCGCCCGGCGCTTCTTCGCGAATCGTGTTGACTCTCGAGAGCAACACCTCGTTGGAGCCTTTGCCATCGACCACGCCGGTCATCGGCGTCATCACGTAGTCCTCGATCTCGAGCGTTGCCTGGGCTGATGCGATTGAGGCGGCCAGCAATATGGTGGCAAACGCAATGAACTTCATTGAGGCACCCATTTCCCCGCGCGCAAGACGCGCTTGATTGTGATCGTGTTCCTCATATCTTTCAACGGATCGGCTTCGAGCAGCACGAGATCTGCGGCCTTGCCCACGCGAATCGAACCGTAGTCCGGATCCTCGGAGTGCGTGATCACACGCGCGCCATCGAGGGTCGCGGCGCGCAGTACGGCCAACGGCGCCATGCCCGCTTCGACCAGCATCTGCATCTCGCGATGCGTGGCATGCCCGAACGGTGTGACTTGCGACGCTTCCGCGCCGCAGTCGGTTCCCGTGACGATGCGGACTCCGGCCTCGTGCATGGCTTTGATGAACGGATAATTCTGATCGCGCAGTCGCGCTTTTCGCTCGCCGAGATCCGGCGCCGAGAGCGTTTGTGCCTTGCGGTCAGGGTCAGCAAGCATCTGCCTTCCGCGAGGATACAACGCGTCCTGCAGCATCGGCATGTTCAGAATCTCGGGATGCTCGTAGTAGTACCACCGCGCCTCCGGATTGGCCATCGTCGGCGCAAATGTCAGCTTCTTTGCTTTCGCATAGGCGACGAGCTCGCGCGTGACGGGCTGATCGGCGGGCGTGTGAAGAAAATCGGTGACGCCTTGATCCGCAAGCTGATGCAGGGCTGCCACATCGGTGACGTGAGCGACGACGGGAATGCCCTGCTTCTTTGCTTCATCGACAATCGCGGAGATCACCGCCGGCGGAAAACGTGGATCGGTCATCCAGATCTTGACGAGATCTACGCCCTGCGCCTTGAGATTCTGCACGTTCGCGCGCGCTTCATCCGGGGTTTTCGGCTTGAACGTCGGTGCGCCCGGATAGGGGCCGCTGACGTTGAAGCCCTGTCCTGCCGTGTAGGACCGCGGCGCCACGATGGTTCCATCCCGCGTCTGTCGAAACAGCGGCACGGTCTCAGGCTTATCGTTTCCGGCCGACCGCATTGTCGTCACTCCCCAGCGAAGCTGCGCGAGCCAGTAGTGCTTCATCGCATCGGGCGGCTGGTTGATATGGCAGTGAACGTCGACCAACCCCGGAATCAGCACGAGGCCTTTGGCGTCGACAATCGTCGCGCCTCTCGGGATGTCGACGCGATTGCGAGGACCGGCGGCGCGTATGCGGTCTCCATCGATGACAACGACGGAGTTGTCGAGCGGCGCACTGCCGGTGCCGTCTATCATCCGAGCGCCAACGACGGCGATGCTCGCTGGTCCGGCCTGCGCGTGGGCGATCGCAGAGATCGATGCGACCGAGCACAGGACGAGGAGAAGCGTCTTTCGCTTGGCGCGGCTATTATCCATATCCAATGTTGGCGAGCGCCGACTCGCCGAGTCTGTCACGCAATTGCGCCAGATAGAGACTGGCAGGCGTTACCGCGATGCCTGGCGCTTCGAACGTATCCGAGGGAATCTGCGGCCGTGCAACCCGGTTCCCGTTCCAGAGGAGCGATGTCGGCTTGCCAGTGCAGCCAATGCACCAGTTCTTTGCTCCGGGCGGCTGCTGGATCAACACGTAGTCGGTTTTTACATTCCACGCAACTGCCCATCCGACGCTCCAACCATGTCCAGAGCCCGCGTACTCGCGATTCGAGAACGCAACATTTGGACGGCCCTCTGTGCCGCCGGTGAATTCACTGCTGTCGACCAGCAGCCCGGTGGCCCAGCGCTGGTGCGGCGCAACTCCGGATGTGTCGCTCTTGAACGCGAGAATGACGTTGGGGCCAGTGACGCCAGCTTGTGTGACCACCGGCCACACACCTTTGCCAGTGACGCTCGAGCGGCTCACGAGCAGCTCGGTGCCGGAAAGCGAGAAGTCTGCGGGCGCAGCCGGCGCGGTAAACGGAAGCGTATGGCGAATATGGACGTCCTCAACGGTCACTCTGCGGACGGTCGGACCAAACGTCGTGCTGTTCTGCGTGTCAACCGAGACGACGTCCCGCACCCAGGCATCGCTGACTGCGTTCATCCGAAGCAGCATGTATTGACTCTCGCTGATTGGCTTGTCCTGTGCCGGTGCAATCACTCGGAGCGATTCCAGGCCAACTTGTTCGATTCGCGTCGGAAAGCGGTACTTCACCACCGTCGTTCCTGGAGGGTTCAGGTATGTCGCGTCAAGCGAATCGGACAACGGAACATCGAGCGTTATACGTGCACCGTCGATTGCCGTAACGACACGATCCGTGTTGATGAGCGTGCCGGCCTTGATCCACGTTTGCGGCTTGCCGTCGCGCACGAGCGCGTCCATCCCCATGAAATGAATCCATGCGTCGGTTACCGGGCGCTGGATGAGGATGGAATCTCCGACGCTGAAGGCTGCTGTTGAATCCACCGTGAGCACCCGCGCGCCGGCAGGGACGTAGCCGTCCGTGACATGCGCCGCGGTTCCCTCGGCCTGCCACGATCCGGATCCGCCGATGTCGATCAACCGATGTGGCGATCCAGTCAGGCGAATGGTGGTCCCGTCATCTCCGGATCCGCTCCCGCGCAGCACCACGCCGCTGGCGGCAATTCTCAGCGATCCACTGACATCGTAGATGCCTGGTTGCAGCAGTACCGCGCCTCGCAGTCCTGCCGCATCCGGCGTGAGCTGTGACACTCCATCGATTGCATCTTGAATGCGCTTGGTGTTGTCTCCTGCCGCCGGCACGAGGCGCTCCGCTACGCGGACCGACGGCAGACGCACCCCGCCTCCCTTGTAGCCGGCGTGCGAAAAGTCCATGATGCGGTTGCCGCGATCATCGGTGCGGTACTGCAGGTGACCATCCGCACCAACAGAGACCCACGTCGATATGCCTGCCGATGCGGTAGCAGCCCGAAGCCGCATCACAAAGCCGCCGCGCGGGCGCATCGCGACTTCGACGATGTCCCTCGAGGTGACCATTCTGCTGCTGCTGTCGAACGCGCGATCCTCAGCACCATCGCGAATAAGCGTCAACTGATACGAGCCGGCTTTGAGAAAGTTGAGACTGACCCGCACGGTTTCGACGGCATCCGCATTCAGACCGGCGACATACCAGTCGTTTCCACTGCGTCGCGCCACGACCACCGACTTGCCTGGCTCCCCTGACAGCACACGTGTTTCGTCCCAGACGACCGGAACGGTCTTCAAAAAGTCTTTCGGCTCCGGCGGCAGCGACTCGTATGCCTGCACGCTGTCCGCAAAGTGCTGCACGCCCGTTGTGAAGACCACCGAGAGCGCAAGCTCGTGAGCGTTCGTTGTCGTGTGCTTCACCTTGTGATCGCTGAACGTGACCGGCGTGTAATCCATCACGCCGACGACGTTGCGCGTGAACGGAAGGATGGTGTTGTGCGACGCCGCGCGTGTGGAGAATGCCTCGCGGAATTTGTACTGCTCGGCGCCGAGCACCGCCTCCATTCCAATGAGATGGGGAAATTCGCGCTCCCAGCCCCGCGGAATCGTCGAGCCGTGAAAGTTCACCAGCAACTTGAATTCCGCCGCGTCCTCGAGAATCTCGCGATACTGGCGGTAACGATCCTGCTTGTCGCTGTGCCAGAAGTCGACCTTGACGCCCTTGACGCCCCACTCGCGGATTTTCGTGAACTCCGCGCGGCGCACGTCGCGAACCAGCATGCGATCGCGCGGAGCTTCGGTGACGTCGTTGTGTGGTCCCCCCGAGTTGTACCAAAGCAGTAATCCCACATTCTTCTCGCGCGCGTGCTTGACAACGTCGTCGATGGTCCCGGTTTCCATCAGATTCCAGTTCGCATCGACCAGCGCGTACTCCCAACCCATGTCTGCTGCGAGATCGGTAAACGCGTTGAGGCGCTCGGCGTGTTTCGGACTATCGCTTTCCCACCACCAGCTCCAGGCTGCGCGTCCGGGTTTGATCCAGCTCGTATCCTTCATGCGCGCAGGCGGAGCGAGATCGTTGACGAGATCCGATTCGAGAATGTCGCCGGCGCGGTCGCCGACGATGACGACCCGCCAGGGAAGCGTCCACGGAATCGTCGACGTGGGGCGCGCATCGCCCACGCCCATTCCCTCCTTTGCGTCTGGAAAGATCACGCGGTAAAGACCGCCTGTCGAATTCGGGGCGAGGTGCGAGCCGCAGTACGTGCCGTCGAAGCCGCTCTCCGATATCAGCACCCAGACGCCGTTCGGAGTATGGAAGAGTGCTGGATACGACCATCCGTCGGGGCGCGGGGCGGGAGTACCCGCGCGCACTTCGTCGTAAAACTCCTCATATGCGGGACCGTACCGATGTACGACTTGATGCGGCTGCAGCCACCCCGTCGATCCGGACGGCACGCGAAAGCCCGTGAGCTCTTCGCTCACCGTCTTTCGTTCCCCACCTGTGCCGGCAAAGTCAGGAAAGCGATACCGGAACGCGACGCCATCGTTGTGCGCACGCAAAACAATCTCGAGGCGAGCTCCGCCAGGATTCGCGAACGTCACCGTCCGCTCGCGACCGCGAACCTGATGCTCGCGGCGCTTGCCGTCCAGCGTTGTGTATTGCTCGTCGATGTTCTTCACGTCGGTCGCGTTGACGAAGGTGACGCCATCGACAAATGTCTGGTCGGTGCGCCGGATGCCGAGTGGCGACTCGCCCAGAATCAGCCCGCCGCGGCGGGTGACACGCCACAGCAACTGACCGCCGCCCGAGCACGTCAGCGTAATTGCCGTGCGATTGTCCGGTGAGTTGACCGTCCACTGCTGTGCGAATGCAGGGGTAACGTGAAGCAGCGACAGCGCAATCGCCAGGCGCACCATCAGAGGCTAAAGTACACTGCGATGCTCACGCGCAGGAGCTTTTTGTCGTTACCGGCGGGGCTGATCGCCGTCGGAACGCTGGCAACGCCGGCGCGGATCGATCTCATGGCCATCGACCGCGCACGCATTCTACGCGCGGCGACTCGCTATTTACGGGAGCAGCCCGTAACGGTCACCTCCGCAGGCAGTCCGCGCAGCGCCGGGGGGCCCCATGACTACTTCTCGGAAGGCGACTACTGGTGGCCCGATCCTCAGCATCCTGACGGTCCGTACATCCAACGCGACGGCGAGAGCAATCCAGGTAACTTCCTCGCGCATCGCGCCGCGTTGATGCGTCTCAGCGTTCATGTGCCGGCGCTCGCGGCGGCCTGGCTCGCGACGAAAGAACGCCGGTTTGCCGACCATGCGCGCCGGCATCTTCGCGCGTGGTTCATGGAGGATGCCACGCGGATGAATCCTCACCTGCTTTATTCGCAGGCCATCACGGGGCGCTTCACGGGCCGTGGCACAGGCATCATCGACACCGTTCATCTCGTTGAAGTTACGCGCGCGATTACCGTGCTCGACCGCGCGAAGCTGCTGACACCAGGGGAACGCGCGGCCGTCCACGACTGGTTCGCCCGTTACCTCACCTGGATGACGACGCACCAATACGGGATCGATGAAAGAGAGGCGCGCAACAATCACGGCACGTGCTGGGTGATGCAGGTCGCGGAGTTCGCGCGTTACGTCGATCGCGCGGATCTGATGGCGTATTGTCGAGAGCGCTATCGGACGGTGTTGGTGCCGAATCAGATTGCCACGGACGGCAGCTTTCCCGAGGAGCTGCGGCGCACGAAACCGTACGGGTATTCGCTCTTCAATCTCGACGCGTTCGCGATGGTGTGCGAGATTCTGACGACTCCACACGAGAGTCTGTGGACGTTCGAGCTGCCCGATGGCCGCAGCATCCGGAAGGCGTTTGCCTTCATGGTGCCGTTCATAGCGGACAAGGAGAAGTGGACCCGGCCGCCGGATGTCATGTATTTCGATGAATGGCCGGTCCGTCAGCCGAGCCTGTTGTTTGGCGGGCTCGCGCTCAACGAGCCGTCGTATCTCGAGACCTGGAAGAAGCTGAATCCCGATCCGACCGTTGAAGAAGTGATTCGGAATTACTTCATTCGACAACCCGTCTTGTGGCGCTGACGACGTACGGGCCACAGACGCAGAGGCACAGAGAAAATCTTGGTAGAGATATGGCGTCGATCCCTTTTTTGCGAGGCCGTCGTCTGTAATCAATTCTTCTCGTAAAAAAGCCTTCTCTGTGTCTCGGAGCCTCTGTGACCTGTACGTCGTCCAGCGTCATGCGCGACTACAGATCAACACACGACCAGAGTGTGCCGGCAATGTGATCGCGGACGTGTCTTGCCGGCGGCCGAGATCCTGGTCCGTCCACAGCTCGCGAACGTGGTGCACGCCGTTCAGTGAGTACTTCAGCGCACGCGGCCGATCGGCCCAGTTCAGGAGCACAATCGAGACCCCGCTCGCGGTTGGAACTGTCCCAACCTGCAGCGAGTCGTCTTCGAATCGCGCAGCCTGACCGGTCGGCGGCTGCAGCTTTTTCAACATCGCAAGGCGCGCAGGCGAGATCGTCGTGAGATCGTCGCCCGACAACACCATGCCGCCGCTCGCGTAGATCGCCGTCGCGTGGAAGCGGAACGCTTCTTCCGGCAAGTCGCCCGTGAGCACCACCGCGTCGGGATCGTTCCACCACAGCCGGTTGTTCTGCCAGTTCCGCATCAGGTTCTGACGCGCTGTCGTGACAATACGCTCCCACATGCGCTTGATGTCGTTCGAGCTGCGGGATCCGTGGATGAGACCGAGCGACGGCCAGATTGGATGATTGCAGCCAAGGATGAACGCGTCGCCCGCGCCCGACAGGACGGCCGCCATACCGCGCCGATAGGCCTCGATGCGCGTGGCGCGCGGATCGTGGAAGCGCCCGCCGTGCATCGCGCCCCAGAAGTTCGCGTCGAGTTTGAAGTACGTGCAGCCCCACTCGTTGCGCATCGTGGTGAAGACGCGCGTGAGATGCGCCTGCGCCTGGGGATGGGTGCCGTCCAGCGCGTACCATGGACCATGACGCCAGCCGCCGAACGTGACACGGTCGGCGCCGAGCGGCGCTCCCTCTGTGTCTTTCACGAACCAGTCAGGATGCTGGGTGAACAGCCGCGACCCCGCTTCAGCGATGAACGGGGCGACCCAAATCGCGGGCTCGAATCCCCTGGCGCGAATCTGCTTCAGGACCGCCTGCACGTTGCCGCCGAAGGCGCCGCCCGTCTCGAGCCAATCTCCCATCGCGGGCTGATAGCCATCGTCTATCTGGATGTATTTGAGCCCGGGAATATCGCGCGCGATCACATCGAGATTGGCGAGCACTTGCTCGGCCGTCACGTTCGGACCAAAGCAGTACCACGAGCACCAGCCCGAGGGAGGCGCCGCCGCTTTGAGTGGCGCGTGATTCGTCGCCAGGCGGCCGGCGATCTCGTGAAGCACGTCAACGCGCGGCGTCCCGATCGTCCAGGTGAACTCCTCGAGCTCCCATTCCTCTCCGGGCACAATGTCCAGATTCTCGGTGTCCACGACGACCTGGATGGACGGCGCGCTCGGACGGAACTTTCCGATGAAACGCCGGCACGACGTAAACGCCAGCGCATGGTGACTCGCATCCTGACTCGTCGTCATCACCCCGAAGACCGCGCGTGAACCGTCGGGCTCAATGAGCTTGTAATGGCCGGCGTCGGTGTAGTTGCCAAGATCGATCGGCCGGCCGAGAGTGCCGCCGGTCTGCGACAGCATCTGAAAGCCTTCGCCGTACATCGCCGTCGCCGCCGGGTAGCCGTGCTCGTAGTCGAAAAGCACGATCTCCCGCACGCGTTGCGACGTCTCGCCTGTGTTCTTCAACGTCGATGTGCAGATCCTGCCGTCCCAGTTGCGTGTGACTTGAAGCGAAGCTGGTGCAAAGCGGCCGTCGCGGAGAACCACACGCGACGGAGCGTCGGCGATGGATTCCAGTGGATGGCGCAGCGTGACTTGCGTGAAGGCCGCGGCTGGCACTGCCGCAGCAAGCCGCAGCGCTTCGCGGCGCGAGAGCTGCATCACTAGAGGCCGCCCTGTTGACGCGTCATGGCGATTTCAGAAGTCGAGCCGCAGACCGAGCTGCATCTGTCGCGGCGGCCTCGTGTCAGAAATTCGACCGTAGCTGCCGCTCGTGACCGTGATATTCGGATTCATGTAGTTCAGCCGATTGAACAGATTGAACACGTCGATCCGCGCGCCCACTCGCGCGCGGCCCGTCAGTCTGAAGTACTTGCGCACCGATAGGTCCCACGTATAGCGGTCGGGGCCGGTAATCATGCCGACCTTGGCCGTGCCACGCCGCGTGTCGGGCGCTGTCGCAAAGGCCGCCGTGTTGAACCAGCGGTCTTCGGTTCGTTCGCCTGCCGGCAGATCGATGACCCCGCCGACATAGTCTGCGCGGCGAGTGCCGATAGACGTATTGCCCGTTGGCGTCAAGTACTGTCCAGACTGGTATCGTGTCTTGCCGCTGATCTCCCAGCCGCCGAGCGCCAGCCCGACGACGTCCCGGCGTGCCCGCCAGAATGGCAAACGATAGGTCCAGGTCGTGACGAGGACATGTCGCCGATCGTAGGACGTAGGCCCGGTATTGAAAGGGAGATTGAATGCGTCTTCCGGGTTGTCACCGGTGCCGCTGGCATTCCCCACCGCTTTCGACAACGTGTAGCTCACCGAGTAGGTCACGTCGCCCTTTCGGCGATTCACGTACACCTGCAGTCCGTTGTAGTCGGCAAACGCGTCGCTGCGATGCTGCCGGATCGATGAATAGCCCTTGTAAGGGCGAAGGAAGTTCGTCGAGGCCCGTTGCGCGCTGGGCAATGCCGCGTTCGCTGCCTGCTCCTCGAATGTCGGCTGGTTGATTTCAGGAAACCAGAGTAGATGTCGTCCTCGATTCCCGACGTAAGCAATTTCGGCGAAATGTCCGCCAGGCAATTCACGCTGCAGGCTGAGACTGAAATTGAGCTGCCTCGGTATCTGCAGCGCCGGATCGATCGCGTTGATCGTGCCGAGCACCGCCGCGGCGGCAGGACGTCCACCGAGGGGATTCGCGAGATTGCCATTCTCAACAGAGATGCCGGGCACAAACGGCGGGAGATTCTGCTGCGAGTACACGAGATTGCCGTCAGGCTTGTCGTAGAACAGGCCGGCGCCGCCGCGAATCACGGTCGAATCGTTCATCGAATACGCCGCGCTGAACCGCGGCATGAAGAGATGCGACGTGTCATACAGCCCGCGCGGCGCGCCAGTTGGGATAATCGCCATGGCATCTGGATCGAGTGTCACTCGGCCCTGCTGATCGCGCGGCACACCGTCGCCTGCTCGAATGAGCCCGGTGTAAGGATTGCCCGATCCAGGCACGACGCTGCCGTTGCGCAACACGGTGACGGCATGTTGCGGATCGTAGAGCGCGAGATCGAAATTGGTCAGATTGTTCTGCTGTGAGTAGGTGGGACTGCCGAGCTCATAGCGCAACCCGATCTCCAGACTGAGCTTTGTGCTCGTTCGCCACGTGTCGGACACAAAGGCCCCGTACTGTGTGTAGCGGAAGAAGCCAAGCGGATCGTCCGCGGCTTCGGTATACGTGCGAAAGTTGCCGACCAGCGCGTCGGCCAGAGCCAGGCCGGTACTGTTGGAATTGCCCGATGCATTGAACGTCAACCGGCCGGTGTGGCCCGACCGCCCGTTTTGATCCTTGCGATTGCGAATCACAACCAGTCCTGTCTTCAACGCATGCGACGCGTGAAGCCAGGTCATCGTGTCTGCGGCAGTGATGTCAACGGTTGGCGAGTGCAGGATGCCCGCCGGGCCTTCGATTTCAGCAAAGCCGCTGATCGTAATGTCTGGGATGCCGTCTTCATACGGCCCGCCCGCGAATACTTGGGGAAAGCGAAATCCGTAGGTGTCACGCCGCCACGCGTCTCCCTCTGGTGAAAGCTGCTGAGCGTTCCACGATGCGTTGATCTTGGCCTCGTTCACCAGGTTCTGATGCACGACCCACGAATGCGCAATCT
>DASPWV010000543.1:0-5471 GCA_035637635.1 Vicinamibacterales bacterium
AGTGGGCGAGACGATCGGCCATGTGAACAACGGCACGGCGGGTGGCAGTCTGTGCTGGGCGCGCGATGCCAAGAGCTTTTACTACACGCGCTATCCACGCCGCGGCGAGCGCCCTGACGCGGATCTCGACTTCTACCTGCAGGTCTATTCGCACGTCCTGGGGATGCCCGATGGGCAGGACCGCTACGAGCTCGGTAAAGACTTCCCGAAGATCGCCGAAATCCTGCTCGCGTGCAGCGCCGACGGTGATTACGTTGCGGCGAACGTGCAGAACGGCGACGGCGGCGGGTTCGCGCAGTACCTGCGCACGCCCGACGGACGATGGACTGCGCTCACCACGTTTGACGACAAGGTTGATTCCGCGTTCTTCGGCAACGGGCCGTCGATCTATTTCGTGTCGCACGCGCGCGCGCCTCACGGCAAGATCCTGCACCTCGCTTTGGAAGTGACGCGTCCGCCGCGAATGGCAAGTGCTGTCACGGTCGTTCCGGATCGTGCCGATGCCGTCATCGACTTCGACTTCTATTCCGCCCGCGGCATTGTAACGACCGCGACGCGTCTGTTAGCGCTCGATCTCATCGGTGGACCCAGCCAGGTGCGCGTGTTCGAACCGACTGGCCGGCCGGTGGGCACCTTACCATTACCCCCAATCGCCTCGCTCAACGAGATCCTGCGGCTCGACGGCGACAGGATTATCTTCAAGGCCACGACATTCGTGGAACCGTCTTCGTGGTACGAGCTCGACGTGTCGCGGCTGGCGGCGGGTCTCGGCCCGCGGAAACTCGCGATCTCAAATCGATCGTCGGTCGATCTGAGTGCGATGGAAGTGACGCGCGAGGTCGCTCTCTCGAAGGATGGGACGAAAGTGCCGCTCACAATCGTGCGCAAGAAGGGCACGCCTCGTGACGGCAAGAACCCGACGCTGCTCACTGGGTACGGGGGGTATGGGATCAGCCAGCGGCCATCATTCCTCGGGAATCGCGCCGTCTGGCTCGAGCAAGGGGGCGTGTTCGTCGTGGCCAATCTTCGCGGCGGCGGCGAGTTCGGCGAGGAATGGCATCGCGCCGGACGCCTCATGCAGAAGCAGAATGTGTTCGACGATTTCATTGCGTGCGCGGAGCACCTCATCAAAGCGCGGTACACGAGCGCCGCGCGCCTGGCCATCGAGGGCGGCAGCAACGGCGGCCTGCTGATGGGCGCCGTGATGACCCAGCGCCCCGACCTGTTCAGAGCCGTCGTCTCGCACGTGGGGATCTACGACATGCTGCGCGTCGAACTGTCGCCCAACGGTGCATTCAACGTGCCCGAGTTCGGAACCGTGACCAACGGCGACCACTTCCGAGCGATGCGCGCCTACTCGCCATATCACCACGTGCGAGACGGCGAGAAATACCCCGCGACGCTCTTCCTCACGGGTGCGAATGATCCGCGAGTGGATCCGATGCATTCCCGAAAAATGACGGCGCGGCTCCAGGCCGCGATGGGCGGGACGGGCACGGTCCTGCTCAGGACGAGCGGCGACACGGGGCATGGTATTGGCACGCCGCTCGATGAGGCCATCCGGCAGTCGGCGGACGTTTATGCGTTTCTGTTCGAGCAGCTCGGCATGGAGTATCGGCGGTAACTTCCCGGACACCAATCGCGCGGGTCTGCCGCTCAAACCTTCGCCTCACGCCTGGTCAACGTACGCGTGAGCGCGCCCGGGTAAAAGCACTGACCCCAATCTCCTAGCCCCCGATAATCCCGAGCACCTCGTCTCGACGCCGCTCCATGATTTCAGGCGTCAGTCCTTCCAGATTCAGGCGCAACAAGGGTTCCGTGTTCGACGGCCGCACGTTGAAATGCCAGTCGTCGCACTCCACCGACACTCCATCGAGGCGGTACACATTGCCGTGGCTATACTCGCGCGCGAGCGCTTCGAGCTTCGCGTCGACCGCGGACATGTCGGACACCTTCGTGTTGATCTCGCCCGAGATAAAGTATTTCTGTCGAAGCGGCGCGAGCAGATCGCGCAGCGATTGACCCTTCTTCGACATCAGCTCGAGAATCAGCAGCGCCGGAATGAATCCGTTGTCGGCGTAGAAATTGTCGCGGAAGTAGTAATGGCCCGTGACCTCGCCGCCAAATACCGCGTCCTCCTCGCGCATACGCCGTTTGATGAATGCGTGACCCACGCGGTTCATCAGTGCCTTGCCGCCGTACCGCGCGACGGTGTCCTTGACCGCGTAGCTCGCACGAACGTCGTAGATGATCGT
Source organism: Vicinamibacterales bacterium (assembly GCA_035637635.1). Classification (GTDB taxonomy): domain Bacteria; phylum Acidobacteriota; class Vicinamibacteria; order Vicinamibacterales; family UBA2999; genus DASPWV01. The sequence goes on from DASPWV010000543.1 coordinate 2,256, forward strand.
CGAGCCCGGGTGCCGCATCAGAAACGCTTCGGCGAGAAGCGCAGTGATGAAATCGCCCGCGATGAATTCACCAGTGCCGTCGAGAAAGAAGCAGCGGTCGGCGTCGCCGTCCCACGCGATGCCGACGTCGGCGTGTTCAGCGACGACCCGCTCGGTGATGTCGCGGCGGTTCTCTTCGATCAACGGATTCGCCTCGTGATTGGGGAACGTCCCATCCACCTCGAAGCAGAGTCGTGTTGTCCGGCAGGGAAGCTGGTCGAAGAGATGCGGCGCCACCAGACCGGCGGTGCCGCTTCCGGCGTCGAGCACGACGTTGAACGGCTTGATGAGTGCCGGATCGATGAACGACATGACGTGATCGACGTAACGATTCATGATGTCGCGCGTTTCGATTCGGCCGGGCGTCGATGCCGGCGGCGGCAATGTGCCGCCCAGCATCATCTCCTTCATCTCCTTGATGCCCGCTTCCCCGCTCAAGGGAAACGCTTCACGCCGCACAAGCTTGCACCCGTTGTACTCGCCCGGGTTGTGCGATGCCGTCACCTGCGCGCCGCCGTCGAGATGATCGGCGGCAACGGCGAAATACATCATGTCGGTTCCGCTGAGACCGTAGTTGAAAACGGTGCCGCCTTGTGTGCGCGCCCCCTCGATAAACGCGGCGCTCAACGAGGGCGACGACAGACGCATGTCGCGCATCACCGCAAAGCGTCCAGGGCCGAGGTAGGCGACGAACGCGCGCCCGAGCGTGTGAAACAGGTCCTCGGTAATCTCGGTGGGATAGAGTCCCCGCACGTCGTACGCTTTGAAAACATCAGGGTCGATCGTGGTCATGCGCGTTGCAGCCCGTCAGATCCTCGTGTAATCGGTCAGCACCGTCTTGTCGCCCAGCACGACCGGTGCATGCAGCGTGACGTAACGCCCGACGTGGCAATTGCGCGCCAGAATCGCTCCATCCACCTCGGCGTGCTGACCGACTCTCGTGTTCGGCCAGATGATGCTGTTCGACACGGCGGCCTCTTCCTCAACAACAGCCTGCCGGCAAATCACCGCATAGGGACCGACGATCGCGCCTGCTTTGACATGCGCCGCGCTGTCGATGAAGCATGGCGTCACGAGGTGTGCACCGTCCTCGACCCGTGCTCCGGCGGCAACGATGGGCTTGCTGCGATCGATCTCGGCAAACAGTCCGCCGTCGAAGCGTCTGTCGAACATGTCGCGGTGCACCTGCACGTACTTTTCCGGCGTGCCGATGTCGATCCAGTAGCCACGATCGATGTACGCGAAAAACGGCTCACGCCGCTCCACGAGAGAGGGAAAGTAGGCCCGCTCGATGGAATACGCCACATCCTTGGGGATGCGATCGAACGTATCGGGCTCCAGCACGTAGATGCCCGCGTTGATCGTGTTGCACGTAATCTCGTCGGGCTTCGGCTTCTCGAGAAAACGCTGCACCGCGCCGTCCGGCGCGGTCTCCACCAGCCCATACGCAGAAGGATTTTCGACGGGGGTGAGAACGATCGTTGCCTTCGCGCGGCGCTCGCGGTGGAGGCTCACGACTCGATTGACATCCACCGACGTCATGACATCGCCGTTGAACACGACCACGGTATCCGCGGTGCCTTGAGCGGCAAACCGAATGGCGCCCCCAGTGCCGAGCGGCGCCGGCTCGACGACGTAGCGGATGTGGACACCCGTGCCTTTGCCGTCGCCAAACACTTCTTCGATGCGGCGGGGCTGATAGTTCAGGCTGAGGATCACCTCATCTATTTCGGGGACTCGTTTGAGAAGATCGAGTTGATAATGCAGAAAAGCTCGGTCGAAAATCGGGACGATGGGCTTCGGAGTATGAATGGTGAGCGGCCGAAGACGGGTTCCTTTGCCTCCTGCAAGCAGAATCGCTTTCATCGCAGCCGAACGATCTTACTTCAGGGCCAGCAGCTATAATCGAGCGCCTCCGACCACCGCTCTTGAACAGAGAGGGTGTCATGAAGCTCAGCGAACGCAGGCGTGGTGGGTTGACCATCATCGATATCTCGGGCGATCTCATCGTCACGGAAAATGCGGGCGCTCTCAAGGAGATGGTCCTGTCGCTCCTTCAGCGCGGCGACCGCGCGATTCTGTTGAACGTCGCCGCCCTCGGCCGGATGGACAGCGCGTGTCTGGGCGATATCGTTGCAAGCTACACGACCACTGCCGCTCACGGCGGAACGCTGAAACTCGTCCATGTGGGCGAGCATCTGCGGCATCTGCTGGAAGTCACAAACCTCGACGCCATCTTCGAAACGTACGAAACGGAAGCCGACGCCATCGCGAGTGCGGGCGCGAGCACGTAATACGTATGGCAGCTCAGGACTCCGCGCGAACTCAACCTGGCAGGACGTCATGAGCGCGCGCGAGGCTATCGCAAATCTCCAACAACTTGCCGCGCGCACCTCTGACGCCGACGGCGCACAACGCTTGGCCTGGGGACCGGTCTGGCGCGATGCGCGCTCGTGGTTCGCGGAGAAGCTCGGCTCGATTGGCGTCACCCCAGAAGTCGACGCGGCCGGCAACAGCTGGGCCACTGTTCCCGGCGCTTCCGATCGAACGGTCATCATCGGTGGACATCTGGATTCGGTGCCGAACGGCGGCTGGCTCGATGGCGCGCTCGGCGTGCTGGCCGCATTCGAGGCGCTCCGAATGTTCAGCACGCGACAGCCGCCGGTGACGTTGAAGCTGGTCGACTGGGCGGATGAGGAAGGTGCGCGTTTCGGCCGCAGCCTCCTCGGATCGTCTGCAGCCGCCGGCTGCCTCAACGTGGAGGATGTGCGCGGGCTGTCGGACAGGCGCGGAACGATGCTCGTCGACGCGCTTCGCGAGAACGGTGTCGACATCGATCGAATGCTGGACGCGCACCAGCAGCTGAAAGCGATTCCCGCACGCGCGTACCTCGAGCTGCACATCGAACAAGGGCCCGTCCTCGAATCAATGAACAAACCGACGGGCGTTGTGCTGGGCACCTTCGGTGTCGAGCGTCACATGCTGCGTTTTGTCGGCCAGGCCGCACATTCCGGCTCGACGCCGATTCCGATGCGGAGAGATGCGTTTCTCGCAGCCGCGCAGACGGCGCTCGAATGCCGCGAGATCGCGCGGCGCCACTCGAAGCCCGGCGCCGGCGTCGTGTGCACCGTCGGCATCGTCAACGTCGAGCCGAAGATCGTGACGGCCGTGCCGGGC
>DASPWV010000544.1:0-3124 GCA_035637635.1 Vicinamibacterales bacterium
GTGGTGGCGGTTGGCGAGTTCGTCGCGTCGGCCATCCAGTGGAAATCGATGGGAATGCCCGTGACGTGGGCACCGATGCCCGTCATGCCGGCAGCGCAGTTTGGGGCGGCCGCGGTGGTGCGTGCGCCGCATCCTCATGCCGCTCGATTGCTCGCCGGGTGGCTGGCGACCAACGAGGCCAAGGCCGCGCGCGAACGTCTTCGGTTTGACGCCGATGTTCGACCAGGATCTCGCTCGGCCTTGGCGGCGGCTCTGTCCCGATCGGGTGGGCGTGTCATCCTGGAAGACGTCTCGAACATGAAAGCCCGAGCCGCTCTTTACGAACGACTCTCGACGCTCGTCACCGCACGCGCACGATGACGAGCGGTGCATCCGCGGGAGAACTCGGATGGGGCGGTCGAGTCGTGCTCATCGCCGGGGTAGTGGCCGCGCTGGCTCTCGTCTCGGCGCCGCTGCTGCTGTTGTTTACGGCCGCCTTTCGCGGGCCCGGCGATCGCTTGCCCTTTGAACCCGGCGCTGTCTGGAGCCTCGAACACGTCCGGACGATCTTCGAAAACGCCGCGCTCTATCAACACACCGCACGCGACACGCTCCTGTTCGTTTGCGGCGCTGTGGCGGTGACGTTCGTCGTGGCGTTTGCCCTTGCGTGGCTCGTGGAGCGGACCGATCTCCCCGCACGGTCAACGGTTTTCGGGTTGATTCTCGTTCCGATGCTCGTCCCGACGGTGATGATCAGTATTGCGTGGATTCAGCTGTTCGGTCCGAATGCCGGCTGGCTGAACGTCGCGCTTCGCGCTGTCGTTGGCGGCGAGAGCGGACCGATGAATATCTTCACGTTGCCCGGTCTCGTTGTGTGTCAAGCGGCCGTTCTGGTCCCGTTCGAATTCCTCCTCCTCTCGGCCACGCTTCGGACCATGAATCCCGCGCTCGAGGAGGCAAGCACCATGTCAGGTGCATCTCCATTGGTGACGTTTCGCCGAATCACGTGGGCCGTGTTGCAGCCGGGTATCCTGGCGCCACTGATGCTCGCCCTGCTGGTGGCTTTTGAGCAGTTCGATCTGCCGTTGATGATCGGCGTGCCTGCGGGAATCGACGTGTTCAGCACCAGGATTTTTTACGAGCTGAATCCTGATTCGGGACTGCCGGTGTACGGCCGCGCGGCAGCCGTGGCCTTGCCGTTCCTGGGTGTCGGCGTCGCATTGCTGACGATTTACAACCGCCTGGTTAGACACGCCGATCGATACGTGACGATCACATCGCGCGGGTATCGGGTGCTGCGCTACTCGCTGCGCCGCTGGCGGTGGCCTGCCATCGTGTTGGTCTGGAGCTATCTTTGTGTCGCCACCGTGTTGCCCGTGATCGCGCTCGTCGGCACGAGCATCGTCGGGAATGCACCGCTGTCGATGTCAATGTTGCAACACGCGACCCTCGACGCGTATCGCACCGTCATCGCGGACCCAACGTTCGCTCGCGCCGTGGCGAACACGATTGTGGTCGCGACCCTCAGCGCGATCGTCGTGACCGCCGTCGGCGTCCTGCTCGCCTGGATCGTCGTGCGGACGCGTGTCGTTGGTCGGACACTGGTAGACATCATCAGTGTCGTGTCCATCGGCATACCGTCCGTGATCGCCGGGCTGGCCACCATGATTCTCTACTTGTCGGCGCCCATTCCGATCTATGGAACGATTTGGATCCTCGTGCTGGCTTATTCGTACCGTCTGGCGGTGAGCACGCGCATCAGTCGCTCCGGTCTGATGCAGATCGGCCGCGAATTGGAACACGCGTCGGCTGTATCCGGTGCTCGCTGGAGTACGACGATTCGGCGGATCGTGTTGCCGCTGATCGCGCCGTCACTCGCGACAAGCTTCGTCCTCCTCTTCATCGTCGGAATACGCGAGTTCACTCTCGGCATGGTGCTCGGAAGCCGCGACAACATGGTCCTGGGCGTAATGCTCTGGCGGTTTTTCGAGGATGGTCATGCAGCCGAAGCCGCGGCAATCGCCACGATGCTGGTCGTATCGATGGCGCCGGTAGGACTCGTCGCGCGACGTGCAGCAGCCTGACGATGTTGAAAATTCGGCGTCTCAGCAAGACGTTTTCGACATCTCGCGGCAGCGTCTCCGCGGTGGAGGCAGTCGAACTCGATATTGACGATGGCGAGTTCCTGGCGCTGCTCGGGCCGAGCGGCAGCGGGAAGTCCACGATGCTTCGGTGCGTCGCGGGACTCGATGAGGCTGACGACGGAGAGATCCGAATTGGGGACACGGTCGTCACCGATGTTGGCCGTGGCGTGTATGTACCCGCATACCAACGTGATATTGGAATGGTCTTTCAGTCGTACGCTATCTGGCCACACTTCGATGTCTTTACGAACGTTGCGTATCCGTTGCAAGTGCGACGGCCGCGATCGTCCGAAGGTGAGATCTCGGCAAAGGTGATGCACGCGCTTGAGCTCGTCGGCATGCAGGATTTCGCGCGTCGCCGTGCGACTACGTTGTCAGGCGGAGAGCAGCAGCGCATTGCACTGGCACGGGCGCTCGTGCGACGGCCGCGGCTGCTCCTGCTCGACGAGCCGCTCGCGAACCTCGACGCGCGCCTTCGCGCCGAGATGCAACGCGAGATTTCCGATCTTGTCCGAGGGCTTCGGATCACGACGTTGTCGGTCACGCATGACCAGACCGAGGCGATGGCGATGGCGGATCGCATCGCCGTTATGGAGTCTGGCCGCGTCATCGAATGCGATACACCACGAGCGTTGTACGCGCGGCCGCGAACGGCATTCGTGGCGTCATTCCTTGGCGCCGAAAACGTGCTCGCGGGCACCGTCGAGTCGGTCAGGAGCGACTCGATGGCACGCGTCGTACTCGATAGTGATGCAGGTCGTTTGCTGGTCCACCTCCGAGACGCCTGCAGCAGGGGAGAGCGCATCGACGTCGCGATCCACGCGGAAGATCTCACGATTGTGCAAGACGCAACGTGTTCAGCCGATAACCTGCTGTCAGGCACCGTCGTGCGGATCGTGTTTCGAGGGGCTGCGCTCGAGTGTCACGTGCAAGTCGGGGCGCGCATACTCAAAGCCACCCTTCCGGCAGCGTTCCAGGATGATTCGATTGGCGTGGGCGAG
>DASPWV010000545.1:0-7020 GCA_035637635.1 Vicinamibacterales bacterium
GGCCGCGGCGCGGCGGCCGGCGGTTACCCGCTCGGCGCGCGCCATTCGAATGCTCGAAGAAGGAAAAAAGGCCATATATAAACGGTTTCAATTCACTGCACTCGGCATCGCCAGCATGAAGGGTGCAATCTGCGCCTCGAACGTCTCTCCGTCAGGACGAACCATCGTGTAGTGGCCCTGCATCGTCCCGAACGGCGTTTGGAGCGGACAAAAGCTCGTGTACTCGAAGCTCATTCCCGGCTCCAGCACAGGCTGCTCGCCGACGACGCCATCGCCTTCGACGGTCTCGACGTGATCGTTTCCATCCGTGATCACCCAACGGCGGCTGAGAAGCTGCGCAACCTCGTCGCCGTGATTCGAAATGGTGACGTGATACGCGAATAGAAACTGCCGTAGCCGCGGGGAGCTGCGTTCGGGCAAAAAGCGGCTGACCACCTGTATTCGAACGCCGTTGGTGGTCGTGTCACTCACTGGGTAATTATCACACGCACCGTGCCGGTGCACTGGCCGAACGGCTAGGTCGCGGGCGTCCGATTGACATCAGTCCAGATGCGCTCGTTCCGAATCGCCCATTTCCACTCGCCGCGCCGGAAAGTACTCGCGCCATCGTTCGGCCACACGCCGCGCGATGTCTTCACGACAGGTGAGCTCCTTTGGATACGACGGCTTCATGCGCGCGTCGATGACAATGGGCGCATCGTACACAATGTGATTGCGTACGATGCGTCGCGACGCCGCGTAAATGTCAGCGGCCGGCTCGAACCTCGTAAACGTCGTCCACAGAAAGTTCATCACACTCCGCGTCGCGCGCGCTGCATCGTCGCTCAGGACCATCAGCGGCCAGCCGGCAAACGCCTCGTGCGAGGCGAAGCGTTCGGGCGCACCCGCGCCGGTTCCATACGCCGGTCCCTGGATGACGAGACAACCTGCGCAGAACACTCGCACATCAGCAACATCCGAGGGTGGAGGAACAGGCGGTTGAAATTGACGCGGCAACTCCCGCACGGAATCGCCCAGACCCAGCCAGACGCCCTTCGATCCTTCGTTGACGACCGGTCCCGTGTAGTCGAGGGTGTCCATCGCCAGATTCGAAAACACGTACAGATCGCTGCGCGGATCGGTGCGGGCGAGGATGTGCTCGAGCGTCGCGCGAAAGTTCTTCAGATCGATTTCGCGATCGGTGACGAGCAGGAACTTCGTGAGAGACAGTTGGCCCTCGCTGAGAATGCGAAACGCGCTTGCCATCGCCTCGCGCTTGTAGCGCTGCTTGACGACGGCGGCGGCAAGCGAGTGATAGCCGGTCTCTCCGTAGGACCAGAGCCGGCTGACCGCAGGCATGACCAGGGGGAAAAGGGGCGACAGCAGGTCCTGCAGCAGATCGCCGATGAAAAAATCCTCCTGACGCGGCTTGCCGACGACCGTCGCCGGATACAGGGCGTCTCGACGCCGCGCGATCTGCTTGACCTGAAACACCGGGTACTCGTGCCGCAGCGAGTAATAGCCGTAGTGGTCGCCAAACGGACCTTCCGGCCGGCGCAGTCGAGGAGGCACTTCGCCCATCAATGCAAACTCCGCCGACGCGATGAGCGGGTGCGGATGATTTCCGGGAGCGTCAACCTGCGGCAGACGCGCACCGGCAATGAGCGAGGCCAGCATCACCTCCGGCACGTTCTCGGGCAGCGGACTGACCGCGGCGAGGATCAGGGCCGGTGGGCCCCCGAGAAACACCGTCGCGGGGAGCGCCTGTCCCTGCGCTTCGGCTTCCGCATAGTGGAAACCGCCACCTTTGCCGATCTGCCAGTGCATCCCGGTGGAGTCGTGATCGTGCACCTGCAACCGGTACATCCCGAGGTTGTGACCGGATCGATTCGGATGCGTCGTGTAAACCAGCGGCAGCGTGATGAAGGGTCCGCCGTCTTCAGGCCAGGTTGTCAGGATGGGCAGGCGGTCGAGGCGGACGTCGGTCGTCACTACGTCGAGCACGGGACCACCGGCCGATTTCCGCGTGCCGACGCGCACCAGCTCCCGCGCGATGTCGCGTGCCGCCCACAGCTTCGCCGGCGTCGGCGGCAGCACCGTTTCGGCCAGTTGCACGAGACGCTTGATTAATCGCAGGGGGCGATCGCCAAATGCGAGCGCCGCCCTGCGCGGCGTGCCGAAGACATTTGTGACGAGGGGAAAATCCGCGCCGGTGATGTCTGTAAAGAGCAGGGCGGGACCGCCGGCCGCGATCACGCGGCGGTGAATTTCGGCGGCTTCGAGATACGGATCGACCGGCGCGACGATTTCGACCAGGTCGTCGTCTCGCCGCAGCCGGTCGAGGAACGCTCGTAAATCCGGGAACACCAGGAGTCTAGGCGCTAGGTTCCGCCGGTCCCTGCCAGGGCTCGTCGAAGCTGCCGCCGTAGATGCTCGGCACTTTGCCGCCCATCGGCCGGAGATAGGTGGAGAGCTGGCCGCGGTGATGCACCATGTGCACGAGGGCGAAGAGCAGATACTGCACGCCCGGCATTTTCATGCCGAAGAAGTCAATCGGCTGGGAGAGCTTGTTGCCGTCGAGCGCGAGCACGCGCTCGAGCACCTGTGGAAAGTGCTGCTTGTACCAGTCGCCGACCTCTGCCACGCTGTTGAATTTCGGCTCGCCGTCGGTCGGGTTATCAAACTTCCCATTCAGCACGCCATTCAGGAACCACACGTCGGCACTGGCGAGATGGCCGGCGAGGTCGATGGCGCAGCGAGAGTTCTGCTCGGGCTTGTAGTCCTTCTTGCCTTCGGGAATGGCCGACAGGACTTTGTATGTCGTCATCCATTCGTTCTGCAGCTGCTGGCCCACCAGTGCCGCCGCAGCCTTCGCTTGATCTGCGTTCATGAAATTCTCCTTCCAGGCAAGCGAACATTGTATAACCGGAGCCTCGCGGGTATAAGGACGATATGCGCAGTCGCGCCAGTTACAAGGGCCATCCGATTCACACCGCACTCATCCCGTTTCCATTTGCGTTCATCACCGGCTCGGTCTTCTTCGACGTGCTGGGATGGCTGTTCAGCGCGCGATGGCTTGCAATAACGAGCGTCCATGTCGCGATTCTCGGAGTTATCACAGCGCTCATCGCGGCAGTGCCTGGCTTCATCGACTATGTCTATACCGTTCCTCCGCGCAGCACGGGCAAGCAACGCGCGACACGGCACATGCTGTTCAATCTGACAGCCGTCGCGCTCCTCACCGTCACGCTCTTCCTGCGGTTGCAGCACGCGGACACGCCGCCATCTTTCCTGATAATCCCGATTGAGTTAGTCGCAGTTGTCCTGATCGTGATGGCCGGCTGGATGGGCGGGACCCTGGTCACACGCAATCAGATCAGCATCGACCATCGCTATGCGGAGGCCGGAAAGTGGCGCGAGATCACGGTGGAGGGCGGCTCCGGATCAAGTGTTGTCGTCGCGCGCGCTGACGAGCTGAAAGTGAATCAGATGAAGCTCATTCGAGCCGCCGATCGCCGGATCGTCCTTGCGCGAACCGAGGACGGCTACGTGGCGTTCGACGACCGCTGCACGCACCGGGGCGGCTCACTCGCAGGCGGCACCATGGCGTGCGCCATCGTCCAGTGTCCATGGCACGGATCGCAGTTCGACGTGAGAAACGGAGCCGTAAAGGCAGGACCTGCGAAGGAGGGAATCGCGGTTTATCGCGTCAGCGAAGCCGCTGGAGAAGTACGACTGACGCTGTAACGTCGTCCGTCCTCAGTCGCCAGTCGCCGGCTGTCGCTTCTCGGCACTCGGCACTTGGCACTTGGCACTCGGCACGTGACACTTCAGCGCCTTGTGAGCTTCCGGTACTTGATTCGATGCGGGTGGTCCGCTTCCGCGCCAAGCCGCCGCTTCCGGTCCGCTTCGTAGTCCTGATAATTCCCTTCGAACCAGAGCACGCGCGAATCGCCTTCGAACGCGAGGATGTGCGTCGCGATGCGATCCAGGAACCAGCGATCGTGGCTGATCACGACCGCGCAGCCGGCAAAGTTGAGGAGCGCTTCTTCGAGCGCGCGCAGCGTATCGACGTCGAGATCGTTGGTCGGCTCGTCGAGGAGCAGCAGGTTGCATCCCGTGCGAAGGAGCTTGGCGAGATGCACGCGATTCCTCTCGCCGCCCGACAACGTGCCGACTTTCCGCTGCTGCGCAGCACCCTTGAAGTTGAACCACGACACGTAGGCGCGCGACGGAACCGTGCGTTTTCCCATGTCCAGTTCGTCTTCGCCGCCTGAGATCTCTTCCCACACCGTTTTGTTCGGCGCGAGCGCATCTCTACTCTGGTCGACATAGCCGATCTGCACGGTGTCGCCCAGCCGCAGCGTCCCGCCATCCGGTTTTTCCTGCCCGGTAATCAGCCTGAACGTTGTCGTCTTGCCCGCACCGTTTGGACCGATCACGCCGACGATGCCGCCGCGCGGGAGCGTGAAATTGAGATCGTCGAAGAGCATCAGATCGCCGTACGCCTTGCGGAGGTTCCGTGCTTCGACCACGATATCGCCGAGCCGCGGACCCGGCGGAATGTAGATTTCAATCGATTCGATCTTCTGGGCCGAGTCTTCGTTGAGGAGCTGCTCGTACGCGTTCAGTCGCGCCTTGCCTTTCGCTTGCCGCGCGCGGGGCGACATGCGGATCCATTCGAGCTCGCGCTGCAGCGTCCGCTGTCGCTTCGATTCGCTCTTCTCCTCGAGCGCGAGGCGCTGCTGCTTTTGTTCGAGCCACCCCGTGTAGTTGCCCTGATAGGGATACCCGGTCGCGCGATCGAGCTCGAGAATCCAGCCCGCAACGTTGTCGAGGAAGTACCGATCGTGAGTGACGGCAACCACGGTGCCCGGATAGTCCTTCAGGAATCGTTCGAGCCATGCCACAGATTCGGCATCGAGGTGATTCGTCGGCTCGTCGAGCAGCAGCAAATCGGGCGACTGCAGAAGCAGGCGGCACAGCGCGACACGCCGCCGTTCGCCGCCTGAGAGCGTCGCGACATCGGCGTCAGACGGCGGCAGTCGCAGCGAGTCCATGGCCATTTCGAGCCGCGAGTCGAGGTCCCAGGCATTTGCCGCTTCAATCCCGTCCTGCAGCCGGGCCTGCTCGTCGAGCAGCTTGTTCATCTCGTCGGAAGAGATGTCGCCTCCAAGCTTTTCGTTGATGGCATCGTAGCGCGTGAGCAGCGCGCGCACAGCGGCCACGCCTTCTTCGACGTTACCCTTGACGTTCTTCGATGGATCGAGCGCCGGTTCCTGAGGAAGGAACCCACGCGTGACGCCTTCGCCGGGAAACGCCTCGCCGTTGAAGTGCTGATCCACGCCCGCCATGATGCGCAGGACCGTCGACTTGCCGGCGCCGTTCGCACCGAGCACACCGATTTTCGCGCCCGGCAGAAACGAGAGCCAGATGTCCTTCAGCACGACCGTGTCGGGCGGATGAATCTTCCCGACACCTTTCATCGTGAAAACGAATTGCGGCGGCATTTAGATCTCGGGGTTGAGAGTGACCACAGTGTAGCGATCGAGCGGGAAATATTTCTTGAACATGTCCTGCAGCACCGGCGCGGACAGCTTCTCAATACGCTGGGCGCGGCGCGTGATGGTCAAAGGATCCCATCCGAGCATGTGGACGGTTTGAATGGATCCGAGCCAATACGCGTTCTGCTTTGACGCTTCCTCCAGGTCGCGCCGCTCGAGCTCCTGCACCTTGGCGACATCCTCGCCGCTCGGCCCCTGCGTCTTGAGGCGCTCCACTTCCTTCAACACGGCGTCGGTGAGCTTCCGCACGTTGTCGGGAGAACTGCCAAACTGCACGGTCATCGCGCCGTAGCCTTTTTGCGGCAGTGTGTTGTCGTAGTTGACGCCGACGTTGTACGTGCCGCCCAACTCCTCGCGCAGAATATCGCGAAGCCGAATGCCCAGAAGCGACGCCGCGGCGCGGGCACGATGCATCTCGAGCTCGTCGAGATTCGTGTCGGCGAAGAACGACATCACCGTCTGACTTGCCGGCTCACGTCCCTTCTTCACCTCTTCCCTGGCGATCTTCGTCGGAAATCGGATGCCGATATCGCGGAAGCTCGACGTCTTCTTGCCCGTTGACGGCAGTGTGGCAACCCACCGCTCGAGCAGCGGAATGACTTCCTCCACTTTGAATGTGCCGACGAAGACAAACGTAAAGTCCGCCGCGTTTGCGAAACGGTCTTTGTAGAACCGTGTCATCGCGTCGAAGTCGAGCGCCTGGACATCGGCGGCCGTTGGGGCCTTTGCGCTGTAGTGATTCGATGTGTTGACTTGTTCGACTCTCTCGCCGAACACGAAACGCGGATTCTGCGCCTGATTTTCAACGGCGCTGATGTAGCGCCGCTTCAACAGCTCGAACGCCTCGCGCGTGAGGTTCGGCGCAGCGAACACGAGGTAATTCAGCTTGAGCGCGGCTTCGAGATCCCGCGGCGATGCCGATCCCGACGTGCCGTGCGTGTATTCGCTGACCGAAGGAGACGCCTGCGCAATCTTTCCGGCGAGAAGCTTGCTCAGATCGACCGGACTGAATCCGCCAAGCCCGCCCACGCTCACGAGCGCGGTCGCAAGGCTCGCCTCCCGGTAAGTCTGCTCGGTGGCGAGGGAGGTGCCGCCCAGTGCGTACGAGCTGAAAAGGACTTGATCGGTCTTGAAATCGGTTGGCTTGAGCCAAACTTCGACACCGTTCGACAACGTCAATACCGTTGTGCCGATTTCCGGTATCTCGCGACGCGCCGTCACCTTGCCTGGCGTAGGTGCTTTTTCGACGAGGTCACGCCCGGCGGTTGCGTCGGTCCAGGCTTCGACTTCCGACCCCTCGCCTTTGGTCACCGCCGCCTGGAGCTGCTGCTCCGTCGACACCGGCACGCCCTGTTTTTCCGGCGCAACGGCGAGGACGACGCGATTGTCGTCGTGAATGAGTTTTTGTGCCTCCGCCGTTACTTCTTCGAGCGTGATGCCGGGTAAAAAGGTCGACGCAATCTTGTATTCGAATTCG
>DASPWV010000546.1:0-2658 GCA_035637635.1 Vicinamibacterales bacterium
CAGCTTGTGCGACCGGAACGGGACCACGACTGATGACATCCGAGAGGTTTTCTCCGTCCAGGTACTCCATTGCCACGTAGAAATAGGGCGCCTCGAGGCCGTGTTCGTAGACGGACGGCACGTGCGGGCTGATCTGACAGAACTGTTTCTGAAGCTCAGCGCCCCACTGCTCCGCCTCGAGAACCTCGCGTGCCTCCCGGTCGGTCCCCTGCGGCACCAGCTTCAGCGCGACGCGCGACTCGGTCCGCGTGTCGCGGGCGAGAAACACGACGGCCATGCCGCCCCTGCCGATTTCCTGCAGAATTTCGTACGGTCCAAGTCTGTTGAAGACCGTCGCCATCATTTGCCTCGCTCGCGAGTCCCGGTCGCGGCCGCAGAACGCGGCAGCGCCCCTACAAAAAAGTTGTCGCGCGTCACGGCGAGCCGCACGGCATCGTCCAATGCGCCGAAGGTATCGACGCGGATGCCGTGGAAGACGTTCCTTTGGAAGCTCGGCCGCGCGCCACGTTCGATGACGAGCGGCCTCGCAGCGTGCTCAGTGAGGCCATTGCGAACAAACGTGTTGTGGGCGACCCGTGGCGCTGCGCCCGCGCCTATGGCTAGCGCTGCCCCAGGATTGTCATGAATCTCGCTCGCCAGGAGTCCTGCGCTGGAGCCGCCGACGAAACAGATCGCGGCCTTCGTCGCGCCCATGATTTCGACGTCGACGATCGAGACCGCTGATTCCTGAATCAACACTCCAACGCCCAGTGGCGTTGCCGAATCACCGACGATCCGAAACCCCACGAGCTCGCCTGACCGAAGCCCCGTGGCGACAACGGCGGGCTGCTCTTCCGTGGCTGTCGCCGGCAGCCGAATCGTCGCCCCGCGTGGAATGCGGCTGACCACCCGTACGCCGTCTTTCAGATGCAGCTGCTCGCGGTACTCGCCAGGCTCGACGATCACCTGCGACATTGGCTGCGCACGTGCGATGGCCGCGCTGATGGATTCGGTTGGGTGCACGACTTCCGCGTCAACCCGCACAGCGGTCGGTGGGAAAGCTGCACCGAACGGTGGCTGCGTGACATCCGCAGGGACGAAAACAACACTCAGCGCCAGAACGAGCACTGCCACGGCGTGGCGCAGCCGCTGCTGGTGTTTGGACCCGCCGCTTTTTGTTGGTGGCACATGCGGGCGAGGCGCGAATCGCTGTCCTTCGACATATACGGCGGTGATATTGTCCTTGCCGCCTGCCTCATTGGCCGCAGCGACAAGCGCCTGCACCACGGCTTCGGGATCGCCCGCGCACCGATTCACGATCTGTTTGATGTCGCCCGAGGGCACGAGGTCGGTCAGACCATCGCTGCAAAGCAGCAGCGCTGCATCGGGCTCGAACGGAACGCGTTGGATGTCGACGAATTCCGGATCGCAGGACTGGTGCACCTCGGACCCGACATCGCGGTAGACCTCATTGCGCCGCGGGTGGCGCATCGCCTCTGCTTCGGAAAGCTCGTTGGCGTCCTCGCGCTCGCCGACAGGCGAGTGATCTCGCGTGATCTTCTCGATGCCACCGGCTCGCAGCTTGTACAGCCGTGTGTCTCCAACGTGACCGATAACGGCGTGGCCGTCTTCAACGACCGTCACCGTGAGCACACAAGCCATGCCGTCCCATTCCGGCCGAGTCGAGGCGAGGCGACGGATCTCGTTGTTGGCGATCGTGATCGATTCGCGGATGCGCTCGTCCACGGGGCCGGTCTCACGCTCGAGTCGAGTCCGCAGCATGGTCAGCGCCACGTCCGCGGCTTTGCCACCGGCTGCCTGTCCTCCGACGCCGTCGATGACAGCAAAGGCGCCGCGCGCGACGTCGATGTAGAACCGGTCCTCGTTCACCTCGCGCTGAAGGCCCGGGTTGGTCATGCCGGCGGCCGCGATTGCATGGACAGGTCGCACTGTGAGCGCTCCCTTACGCGTCACCCGCCGTATCCACCCACAGGTAACAAGCCACGACGACGGCAAGCGCCAACAGCATCACGAAGCGAGCCCAAAGAAGCAGCGACATCAACGTATCACCGCGAGATCTGGAAATCGATGTAAACGGTGTCGGCCAGGCCAATGCGCGCCTGCTCCGGCAGCGGCGTCTCGACGCCGTTCTCACGCTTGGTCCCCTCGCTGTCGTCGAATCCGCGGGGCACATGACGGCCGTTGAGGGTCGTGCCCAGGGAGCTCAGATCGATCAAAAAGAATCCCCCTGCCTCCGGGTCTCGGCGAATCCGTGCGTGCTCACGTGACACGTCAACGGACGAGATGATTCGGACGTCAACGGGATACGTGATCCCGCCTCGACCGATGGTGACCGAGTCCTTGACGATGCCGTGCGAATGGTGACCAGCGTTGTCGTGGTAGACCAGCCGCGCGAGCACCTGCGGTTGTAAGGCTTGTGGTTTGTGGTCGACGATCCGCTCTCGTGATGTTGTGTTGGATCCGGAGTGAACGGTCGTGATTTTTCGGGTCCGACCGCCCACGCCAAGCTCAGGCCCTTCTGGCAGGAGCAACTCTGAGTCGACCAGGATGTCGCCCTCGGCCAGGTCACCATCCGGGTCTGGTACGAAGTCGACATCCCAGTCTCGTCCGGCGTTCTGCACCATCGGTCCGGAGTTGCCGAACACTCGCGCCGCGTAG
>DASPWV010000547.1:0-4433 GCA_035637635.1 Vicinamibacterales bacterium
CCTTCGGCGGGGGCGAAGCGAACGTCGCAGTCAGCCTCGCGCAGTTCGGCTGCGACAGCTACTACGTGACGCGTCTGCCGGCCAGTGAGATTGGCGACGCGGCGCTCCGCGCACTGCGCGCTGAGGGCGTCAATGTCGAGCACGTCGTCCGGGGCGGCTCACGCCTCGGCGTCTATTTCGCTGAGACCGGCGCCAGTCAACGCGCCTCGAACGTGATCTACGACCGCGGCCACTCGGCGATCAGTGAGATTCAGCCGGGCAGTGTGCCGTGGCACGACGTGTTCGATGGTGCGTCATGGTTTCACTGCACCGGTATCACGCCAGCGCTGAGCGAGTCGGCGCATGACTGCACGCGCGAAGCGCTGCACGCAGCAAAGCGGGCAGGTGTTCGCATCAGCGTGGACTTGAATTATCGGAAGAAACTCTGGTCCGAAAGCGCCGCCCAACAAGCGATGCGGCCGCTGATGTCCCTCGTCGATGTGGTGATCGCAAACGAAGAGGACCTGCAGGCGGTGCTCGGCATCGAAATGCCGCATGCGGATGTCGTCGGCGCTTCGCTCGACATCACCAGCTACCGTCAGGCCGCCGAGCGCGAGTTCGACGTCAAGCAGGTTGCGGTCACGCTGCGCGAAAGTTTATCGGCTAGCGACAACGCGTGGAGTGCGGTGTTGTTCGACTTGACGACGCGAAGCTTCTACCAGAGTCAGCGGTATGTGGTGCGGCTGGTGGATCGGATCGGTGGTGGGGACAGTTTTGCGGCGGGTCTGATTTTCGGATTGCTCAACGGGCGTGACGGCGAATCATCGCTGCGCTTTGCGGTGGCGGCGAGCGCGCTCAAACAAACCATTCCCGGTGATTTCAATCACGTGTCGGTGACCGAAGTGGAGCGGCTCGTGGCTGGTGATGCCAGTGGGCGAGTGCAACGGTAGATTCCTGAGGAGTTGCGTTATGAAGAAGTTCGCATGGATTGTCGCGACGTTTGGCGCACTGGCCATATTTGGCAGTCCGGCGGTCGCGCAGGATTACCGCGCTCGCGTTCAGGGCTCGGTATTGGACGAGAGCAAAGGCGTGCTGCCGGGCGTATCGGTCACGCTCCGCAATGATGCTACTGGTGTCGCGGTCACGCGCATCACGGATGCGGAAGGCCACTATATCTTCGACTTTGTCGATCCGGGCAGTTATTCGATCACCGCGGAACTCCAGGGCTTCAGGACAGTCGAACAGAGAAACGTGAGTGTGCAGCAGCGTGGCGACGTCACGGTCCACCTGACCTTGGGCATCGGCGGCCTCGAAGAACGCGTGATCGTCGAAGCGGCGCCGGTGACCGTTCAATTCAATTCAAGCAGCGCCGAGCTGACGCTCGAACGGCAGCTGATCGATCAGGTGCCGATTGGCGGCCGCAATCCATACAACATTGCGGCACTCGATCCCACGGTCTTCGTTTCGCCGGCGACGAGCGAGAACCGTCCGTACCACCATGCGTATGCCAACGACTACGACGCCGGCGGCGGCACACGACGCGCCAATGACGTGTTGCTCGACGGCGTGCCGCTGGGCGCCAGTTTCAAGACGTCGTATACGCCGGCTGTCGATGCCGTCGAAGAGATCACGATCTCGAAGAACAGCGTCGACGCGGAGAACGGCAACAGCCTGGGCGGCATCATCAGCCTCAACATGAAATCGGGCACCAACGCGTTCAAGGGGTCGGGGTACGGTTACTTCCGCGACCCCAGCCTGAACTCACGCGCCGACCCGACTCTCCGCGTCTCGCCGGGGATCGAGCCTCTGCGCGGCAGCGAGCTGCGCATGGTGGGCGGCACGCTGGGCGGACCGATCAAACGCAACAGGATCTTCTCGTTTACCTCATTCGAACAATGGAACGACAACCGTCCGCTGTCGGTGGTCCGCACGGTGCCGACTGAGCTCGAACGGCGAGGCGACTTCAGTCAGTCGCGGCTGTCGAACGGCACCCTCCGCACGATCTACAACCCGTTCAGCTCGACGCTGGATGCAAGCGGGCGCGTCGTTCGGCAACCGTTCGCGGGCAACGTGATCCCCAGCTCGATGTTCGATCCGGTGGCGATGCAGCTTCTCGCGAACATTCCGCTGCCAAATCTTCCCGGGAACGTCGACAACCTCCAGTACAGCGTGAGCGAAAAGGTGGAGTACTGGAATTTCTCGCAGCGCTTCGATGTGAACTTCAGCGATGCGTTCAAGGTGTTTGCCCGCGCCGGCGTGTTCAAGGCGGATCTGTATCAGGACAACCCGATCGGCGGCGGCGCGGGATTCTTCCCGCTGTCCGGCAGTAATCGCGATGGGATGAGTGTCGCCGGTGACGCGGTCTGGGTCATGTCCAACCGAACGACGTTGAACGTGCGCGGCAGCTTCTACAACATGGTGGACGAGTTCTATAACCCCTCTTTGTTGCTCGGCGGCGATGGGCTCGCGAGCGTCTGGCCGAGCCGATGGTACTCGTCGCTGTACAACAGCGGCTACGTGTACTATCCCGCGCTCGACGTGACAGCGGGCACCGGCACGAACACGAGCAACCGCTTAGGGAGACAAGGGCGCGAGTGGTACCAGCATCCCGACGCGTGGAACGTGTCGGCACGGATGAACCGCTACCAGGGCGATCACAACATGAAGTGGGGCGGCGAAGTCCGGGCCTACTACGGCGAGGCCGCGCGCTTCGAGCCGATCAATCTCGTGTTCAACTCAGCGCTCACAGCCAACAGCTCCGATAGCCCTCAGGTTGCGAGCACTGGAAACCAGTGGGCGACGTTCCTGCTCGGCGCGCTCGACAACCAGACCTCGGCGCGCTTGGTGCCACTGCAGACGCCGAATCTGCGTGGGTACTCGGCGTACTTCCAGGACGATTGGAAGCTGAGCGATCGAGTGACCCTGAACCTCGGGCTTCGCTGGGAGTACGAACCAGGTGCGACCGATCCCGACAATCGGTTGTCGCAGGGACTGGATTTGACGCAGCCGATTCCGGAGATGCAGGCCACGCCGCCCAACATGCCGGCGCAGGCCGCGCAGCTCATGTCCAGCAGGGGATACAGCTGGTCGTATAACGGCGCCTGGCAGTTCACCACGGAGGAGAGTCCGCGCGTGTGGGAGACCTCCTGGACGAACTTCATGCCGCGCTTCGGACTCAACTATCGGCTGATGGATGATGCGGTCGTGCGTTTCGCATACGCCCGCTTTCTGATGCCGATCACCAACGTGCGCGATACGCTCGGCGACTTCGTCAACCAATACGCGGGCTTTGCGCAAACGACCACAACGCTGGGTCTCGCCAATGGTAGGCCGCAGCAGCAGCTCGCCGATCCCTTCCCGACGAACAACCCCGTGCAGCAGCCCACCGGCCAGACTCTCGGTCGCTACACAGGCCTTGGCGGCGCTGTCAGCTTCGATCAATACGAGCTGCGGCCGCAGATCAACGACCGCGTCAGCGTGTCGTATCAGAAGGAGCTGTGGGGCAACATCATCCTTGACGCGGCGTACTTCTTCAATTGGGGCTCGCGCGTGCCCTATACGCTGAATCTCAACATGCGCGATCCGGCGTTCACCTACGAGTACGGTGCGCTGCTGAATACACAGGTTGCGAACCCGTTCCGCAATTACCTCACGCGCGAGGTGTTCCCGGGTTCGCTCCGTAACAACGCAACTGTTGCGCTCGGCAGTCTGCTCGTGCCCTATCCGCAGTACGGCGCCATCAACCAGACCAACACCAGCGGCGGCCGCAACTTGAAAACGCACAGCATCGATCTGCGCGTGCAGCGGCCCTTCAAGTCGGGGATCAGCTTCCTTGCGGCTTACGCCTTCCAGCGTGATCACATCGAGAACTGGCTGGGTGACATCGAGCAATATCAAGTGCTTCAGACGGGCGGCAAAGACGGTTGGCACTGGCAGCCACCGAACCCGTCGCTGCCCGAGCATCGGCTCACGGGTGCCTTGACGTGGCAGGTACCAGTCGGCCGCGATCGCGCGTTCTTGTCTGACATGCCGTCCGCGCTCGACTACGTCCTCGGCGGTTGGCAGTACACGACGGCCGTCCGCATTTACTCGGGCCGCCCCGTGCTCTTCACCGACGCCAACGCCGTCAGCGGCGATCCCAAGCTCGATTCGCCGACACGCGATCGGTGGTTCGACACGAGCGTCTTCGCCGCGCAGCCGGCGTTCACGCCGCGTACCAATCCGGTGTACTTCGACGGCCTCACCGGTCCAGGCGCCTGGTTCATGGATATGACGCTGACCAAGTCGTTCCCGATTCGCAACAGCTACCGCATCGAGGCGCGGCTCGAAGCGTACAACGCGCTCAACCACATTGTCTGGGATCAGCCTGACACGACGTTTGGCAGCTCCAACTTCGGCAGCGTGACCAGGAAGCGCGTCGATAGCTACGGGCGCGAGATCCAAGTCGGCCTGCG
>DASPWV010000548.1:0-3829 GCA_035637635.1 Vicinamibacterales bacterium
TATTCGGTCCCGGATAACGCAAGTCCCACACGAAGCGTTGCATGCCTGTTTCGTTCCGCAGGGATGACGCGCCGCCTCCACGCCCGCCGCGTCCTTCCTGAACGCCTGTCGCCGCACGGGCTGCGCCGACGCCGAAGTTGCGGATCGGTTGCCCCTTCGCGTCGAGCAGTTCGAGCTTGGTATCCGGTGCAGGCGGCGAGGCAAACCAGACATCGATGTGGGCCGCAGCCGCCGGATACTCGGGATCACCATTGCCACCGGAGCTCGGCGCATAACGGTACCGAATAGTGTCGCGCGGTTGGAAGAGATAGATCGGTGGCAATCCGCGTGGCGCGTCCTGTCCGTCGGGGAGCGGTGAGCCGTTGAGGCGTAGCACGGCGACGTTTGCCTGCGCGAACGTTGCGGGCGCCGGCCTAACTGGCGGCGCATGAGAAGGTTCGGCTGAAGCCTTCTCCTGGAGGCTTGTCGGTGCGGCACCGCCGAGTATCGCCGCCAGCTGCTGCAGCGGCGTGATGTCATCCATGATCCACAACGATCGACCCATCGTCGACAGCACCAGATCGTTGCGATGCACCTTGATGTCCGTCATCTGGGTGACGGGAAGGTTCTGCTGCAGCGGCTGCCAGTTTTTCCCGCCATTGAACGACACGAACATCCCGAACTCAGTGCCCGCGTAGAGGAGCCCTTCGCGCGCGGGATCTTCGCGGACGACGTGCACCGGATGATCGATGGGAATTCCGTTCTTGCCGTCGGTGAGCAGCGTCCAGCTCTCGCCGTAGTTGGTGGTCTTGTAGATGTACGGCCTCAGATCGTGCTCGCGCATGTAGCGATAGATGGACACGAACGCAGTGCCGCGATGGTGCGGCGAGTCTTCGATCGTTTGCACACGGCCGCCGGGTCCGAGGCCTTTCGGCGTCACGTTCTTCCACGTCTTGCCGTTGTCTCGCGTCACGTGCACCGGTCCGTCGTTGGCGCCGACCCAGATGACGCCTCTTTCGAGTCGCGACTCGACCATCGCGTAGATCGAGGAGTACACCTCTTCGCCCGTGATGTCGCGCGTGATCGGTCCGCCGGGGATGACTTGATACTGCCGCTCGTGCGCCGTGAGATCGGGGCTGATCGTCTCCCACGTCACACCTTCATCGGTCGATCGATGCAGCACGTGTGACGCCTGGTAGACGATGCGATCGTCGTGAGGCGAGAGATAGACGACAGTCTGACGCGGGAAGCGGTATTTGATCTCGTCCGGGTCATGACCGTACCGGTTCTGCGGGTAGATCCAGTAGTGCTTCTCCTGTCCGGTGTCGATGTTGTAGCGGCCGACTTCGCCTTTGCACGCGCCCCACACGACGCTGCCGTCTTTGCGGGCCCAGATTTGACCGGTTTCGCAGCCGGATGCCTGTTGCCAGACTTCCGCGGGATGATCGAGCCCCCATGAGTACGGCGAGTTGCTTGGAACGATGAGCGTCGAGTTGTCCTGCTGTGGCACGTACAGCCGATACGGATACCGCTCGTCGACAGCCACCATGTAGTACTCGCCGGTCGGCTGATTGAGTTGAGTCGACCAGCTCTTGCCGCCGTTCAGCGTGACGTTCGCGCCGCCGTCGTTGACTTCGAGCATGATGTCGGGGTCATCCGGATTGATCCAGACGCCGTGGTTGTCGCCGTGCGGCGTCTCAATTGCCGTAAACGTCTTGCCGCCGTCGGTAGATTTATGGAATCCGAGCTCGCTGACGAACAGTTCGTTTTCGTTCTTCGGATTGACGCTGACGTAATGGAAGTAGAACGGACGCGCACGCAGACGCTGCTGGTTGTTGACGAGCGACCAGCTTTCACCGGCGTCGACTGACTTGTACAGTCCGCCTTGATCGCCAAGGCCTTCCACCATCGCGTAGAGCACTTTCGGATTGCTGCGCGCGATGTCGAGATCGATCTTTCCGATCAGTTTCTCCGGAAGTCCGGCAGTGAGGTGCTTCCAGGTTTCACCGCCGTCGGTGGACTTGTAGATGCCGCCCTTGTCCGCTGGTCCGCCGCTGATGATGTCCCAGCCTTTGCGGAATCCGCGGTAGATGACCGCGTACAGCACGTTCGGGTTTTGCCAGTCGACTTCGATGTCGCGGCCGCCGTGCTCGTTGTCGACAAACAGCACCTTGCGCCACGACTTGCCGCCGTCGGTGGTTTTGAAGATGCCGCGATCCTCGTTCGGGCCGTACGGAGATCCAAGCGCGGCGAGCCACACGATATCCGGATTAGTCGGGTGAATTCGGAGGCCGCCAATCTGTCCCGATTCTTTCAGTCCCATGAACTGAAACGTGCGGCCGGCATCCGTCGACTTGTACACGCCGCGCCCGATGATCACGTTGGATCTGATCGCGGCGCTGCCAGTGCCGACCCAGACGTGATTGGGATTCGAGGGCGCGACATCGATCGATCCAATCGAGCCCGTCGCCAGGTCGTGCGCGCCGAGCGGAGTCCAGGTAATGCCGGCGTCTTCGGTTTTCCACACGCCGCCGCCGGTGGCACCCATATAAAAGGTGTGCGGCTGCCGTCGCACGCCGGTGAAAGCGGTGACGCGTCCGCCGCGCGAGGCGCCCACGCTGCGCCACTTGAGATCCTTGTACGCGGCGAGCGGCACAATCTGATTGGGGTCGCCTTGCGCGTGTAGAGCCGGTTGGCGTGCAGGGGCAACGCTGACGAGCAGTGCCGTCACCGCCGCCGCGCTCAGTAGTCGCAAGCTCCGAAAACGTGTGGTGTTCATGACCTGACCTCGAAGGCAGAAAGTGCAACAGACCCGTACAAACTGCGGCAAAACGCCTGATGAAAATGGGGCAGGCCCTTTTCACAGAAAGGGGCAGGCCCTTTGTCAGTATCCGCGAAGCCTCACAGAAAAGGGGCAGGCCCCTTTCTATGCGCCGCGCGTCGCGGGTACGGGCACCGGTGCTGCTGCGACCGCGCCTTTCTTCGGCAGCTGTACAACCCGAAGCACAATCGCCATGATTGCGGCGATGAACGCGAGTGCGGCGGCGCCATAAAACACTGCGGCCCAGCTGCCAAAGCGCTGGTACAGAAGTGCGCCCACACCCCCGCCAAATATCGATGCCACGCCCTTTGCGGTATACAAAAACGCGTAATTCGACGTCGAGTGTTTGGTCCCGAACCAATCGCCCGAAATCGACGGGAACAGCGAATAAATCTCTCCCCACGTGAAGAACGTCAGAACCATCGTGATCGTGAAGAGCGTGCTCGACGTCGTGCCGAACGTCACAACGCTCACAAGCGAGATGGCCTGCAGGAAGAACGCGATCACCATGCAGTTCTCGCGGCCAAGCCGATCTGACACGCCGCCCCAGAAGATTCGGCTCGTCCCATTTGCGACCGGACTCAACGTTGTCGCCGCTGTGAGCGCCGCGAGCGGCAGCCCGAACGCCTGCACCAGGGGTCCGGCCTGGGCAGTCGCGAGCAAGCCGCCAATTGACATCATCACGAACATCACATAGAGCATGTAGAACTGCGGCGTGCGCAGCATCTCGAGCGTCGTGAACTGTTCCGTGTTGCGCCGGCTCGTCGTGGTCTTGACGACTGCCTTGGGTGCCGCTGACGTTGCGTCTGCTTTCGGATGACGGAGGAACTGCGCGACGATGACGATCACTGTGCCCTGGAAGATTCCCGTCCAGAGAAACGCCGTCTGATACCCACGCGTATCAATCAGGTGGCGAATCACCGGCACAAACAACGCTGTGCCGCCGCCGAACCCGGCGGCAATGATGCCGGCCGCGAGACCTCTCCGATCGCTGAACCACTTCAGCGCCGAGCCCACGCAGCCGCTGTA
>DASPWV010000549.1:0-2148 GCA_035637635.1 Vicinamibacterales bacterium
TTACGCGGCGAGACGACGATATCAGCCGACTTTCCGGCGAGTGCCTGACGCAACAGTGGACTGATCGCGAAACGGTCGCGGCTCTTCTTCCGTATCGTCATGGGGTCCAATGAATGGGGAATATCGCCGAGGTCGCGACACAGTTCATCTAGGGCGTACATCCGACCTCCTTCGATCGCGTCTCCGGCATCACCGGTGCGTCGCCGGCGAGGCTATTCGTTCTCGATGTGGCATCGCGAGATCGAAGTTTGCAATCGAGCATACGCAGTTGCTATTCGTATCTCAACCACGGTTGAAATCCGTGCGCGACGTGATCCGTTCGAGTGGATAACGCGCGACTTCCTCAATCAACGTGATGAGCCGGTTGGCTGCCTTGTCGACGAGTTGCCGTCCGCGCGCCGCATCGGCCGCGGCCGCATTGCCACAGGCGCCGGATGTTTGCAGATCCTGCGTTTGCCAGCCAAAGCCGACGGCCCCCTCAGGCGTCAGGATCGAATTCGATCTTGCCAACTCGACCGACAGCGGAATGAAATTCTCCGCGCGACTCATATCAACAAGGTCAGGATGGAGGTGGAGCATGATGCTCGTCTCCACCTCTCCTCCGTGAATCCCGAAGTTCAACTCGTCAGGGTCGAAGAGGTCGCTCGCTTCCGTCAGCCGAAACCACGAGCTGCCGACGGCGAACATGTTCAGTTTGACGCGCAGTTCACGGCAAACGATGTCCATCACTTGGGGGTTCCCGCCGTGCGAGTTGAAGAAGATGATCTTTCGTCCGCCCGCTCTGAACACGCTTTCGCCGACCTCGAACCAGACCCTCGCGAGCGTTTCGTATGAAAGGGTCAAGGTGCCGGGAAACGCCAGATGCTCATTCGACTTCCCGATCGGCAGTGCCGGCAGTACCAGCACCGGAAAGTCGGCGGGCGCGAGCTCGACTGCCCGTGCAATGATGCCGGCATTGATCGCAGCATCGACGCGCACGGGCAGATGCGGCCCATGCTGTTCGACGGCACCGACCGGGACGACCGTCACGACGCGGCTCATATCGAGCTCGGCGAACTCGCGCGTCGTAAAATCCCACCACCAAGGTGACTTCACTGGCTTAGTCCACGCGCACGCCTGTTTTTGTGATCACGCCTTGCCATTTGGCTGCCTCTTCCTTGATGAAGGCGCGCGCCTCTGCCGGTGTGCCAGCTACCGGCTCGGCGCCCAGTTCGGCCATTCGCGGGCGGAAGTCCGGCGTGTCCACGATCCGCTTCATTGCCGCCCCCAGGGCGTTGGTGATGCTCTGCGGAGTGCCAGCGGGCCCCGCCACCATGATCCAGGACGACGCTTCATATCCCGGGACGCCGGCTTCGCTGATGGTGGGGAGTTCCGGGATCAGCGGTGAGCGAACCGCGGTGCTGATACCGAGCGCGCGGACCCGGCCGTCCCGGATCACCGGCAGGAACGACGTCAGGTTGTCGATCACCATCTGAGTTCGTCCGGCTATGAGGTCGGTCAACGACAGCACCGCGCCGCTGTAGGAAACGAACTGAATGTCCACGCCGGCCATCGATTTGAAGAGTTCGGCGGAAAGGAACGAGGTCGCGCCAACGCCGGTGGCGCCGTAGTTGAGCTTATTGGGATTGGCTTTGGCATAGGCGATCAGCTCGGTGACGTTTTGCGCCGGAACCGACGGGTTCACGACCAGGACGTTGGGGATGCGGGCAAAGAGCGAGACCGGGTCGAGATCGCGGTCCGGATCAAACCGCATCTCCCGATAGAGCGCCTTGTTGTAGGACATCAAGCCCGGACCGCCCATGACGAACGTGTATCCATCGTTCGGCGAACTCGCTACCACTGCTCCGCCGACATTGCCGCCTGCGCCTCCACGATTCTCCACGATGAACGACGCATTGAGCTCGCTCGCGAGCCGCTGGCACAACAGGCGCGTCAGGACGTCGGTCGCGCCTCCCGCCGGGAAGGGAACGACGAAGCGGACCAGCCGGGTGGGCCATTCCGCGGCGTGACCTGACGATGAACTCGCCACCAGGGCGGCGGCGATTACGAAAAGAGTGCCGCAAATACGCGCCATTGACCGCCTCATTCTTCAGCCTTCCGTGACCACGAGCACGGCCCCGTGTCGCATCCGAGCGGTGCTGCCTTGCG
>DASPWV010000550.1:0-2033 GCA_035637635.1 Vicinamibacterales bacterium
CCTTGAAATAAAGCTGATACGCCTCGCGCGATCCCGCCTGAAAAAAATAGAAGCCGCCGCTGCCGAGCGCGTTGGGACCGACCGCCCGCTCCGGCACTCCGACAAGCTGCGCGTACTGGAACGCGCCGTCCAGATCGAAGCGCACGCTCTTGACGCGCACGCCAAGGGTGGCGCGATTGCCGACGAAGCTGTAGGTGGGATTGCCGCCGCCTTCAAAAGGCTGAAAGAACGACCACGACTCGACGCGAGTCACGTCGCGAATGTACGGTTCGACGTGGGGACTGTCTGCGTCCGACTGCGCCGCCGCCTGTCTCACGCAGACGAAGACAAGGCAGAAGAACAGGGCGGAACGGCAGGCTCGCAGCATCCGCCCCTTGGGTGCCTGGTTTCGGCCGATCCTTTCGAACTATCCGAGCAGCCGATTCACCTCGGCCCAATTGACCACATTCCACCACGCGGTGAGGTAATCGGCGCGGCGATTCTGGTACTTCAAGTAATAGGCGTGCTCCCACACATCGACGCCGAGCACCGCTTTCTTTCCCTCCATCAGCGGATTGTCCTGGTTCGGCGTGCTCATGATCTCGAGCGTGCCTTCGTTGTCGATGAGCCACGCCCAACCGCTGCCGAAGCGGCCGACGGCCGCGGCCTGAAACTGCTCCTTGAATTTGTCGAAGCTGCCGAACGACGACTTGATCGCGTCGGCGACGGCGCCGCTCGGCGCGCCGCCGGCGTTTGGAGCCATCAGCTTCCAGAACATCGAGTGATTCCAATGGCCGCCGCCGTTGTTGCGCACGACCGTTCGAATGTCCTCGGGCACGACCGCGATCCCGCTGTTCAGACTGCGGAGCAGATCGTCGAGGCTCTTGTTGTGCAGATCAGGATGCTTGTCGAGCGCGCCATTCAGATTCGTCACGTACGTCTGATGATGTTTACCGTGATGAATCTGCATCGTCTGAGTATCGATATGCGGTTCGAGGGCGCCGAAGTCGTACGGCAGCGCCGGCAGGCTGTGCGGCATTGCGTGTCCTCCGGCGGGGTTGAAACCCCGCCACTACACCTAGTGAATGGAGAGCATGCGATCGAGAGCGATCCTAGCCCATTTCTGCTGCTCGTCCGGCACGATGATCTCGTTGTGCACTTCGCCGTCGAGGAGGCCCTCGAGCACCCAGAGCAGGTGATTCGGCGACACACGGAACATCGTGGAGCAGAGACACCCCACCTGGTCGAGAGAGATCACGGTTTTCTCGTGCGCCACCTCTTCTGCGAGGCGATGCACCAGATGGATTTCAGTCGCAACGGCCCACGTGGTCCCAGCCGGCGCTTCGCGGACGACCTTCAGAATGTACTCCGTCGACCCGCTGTCGTCTGCGGCACGAAGGACGTCGAAGGACACCTCGGGATGGACGATCACGCGGATGCCTGGATACTGCTGCCGCACCGCTGCGATCTGCTTCGCGGTAAAGCGCACATGCACCGAGCAGTGGCCCTTCCACAGAATCAACTTCGCGCAGTGGAGCTGCTCTTTCGTCAATCCGCCGAAAGGCTCGTGCGGATTCCACACCACCATGTCGTCGAGCGACACGCCCATCTTCCACGCAGTATTGCGCCCGAGGTGTTGATCCGGCAGGAACAGAATCTTCTCGCGCTGCTCCCATCCCCATTGAAGCGACGCGTGAGCGTTGGACGAGGTGCAGATCGTCCCGCCGCGCTCGCCCACGAACGACTTCACTGCCGCTGCGGAGTTGATGTAGGTGATCGGCACCACGCGCGACGCGACGCCCATCTGCTCGAGCTCGATCCAGCACATGTCGAGTTGATCGGGCGCGACCATATCGGCCATGGAACAGCCAGCCGCGAGGTCCGGGAGAATCACGCGCTGGTGTGGCAGCGAAAGGATGTCCGCGCTTTCCGCCATGAAGTGGACGCCGCAAAAGACGATGTAATCGGCGCTCGGATGCTTCGCGATTGAGCGCGCGAGCTTGAACGAGTCGCCGGTGTAGTCGGCAAACTTGATGACCTCGTCTCGCTGGTAG
>DASPWV010000551.1:0-6973 GCA_035637635.1 Vicinamibacterales bacterium
CGTGCTCTGGGGTGCGCCCGTCGACGTGCGCGATCACTATCAGTTTGGCACCATCGCAAACGGCTCGATCACGAAAGTGGGCAACTGGTTCGGAAGCCACGAGGTCAGGTCGGGTGTCCAGGTCAATTGGGGCGCTTACAAGAACCAGTGGAACTGGCACGGCGACATCATCCTCCGCTTCCGCAATGGCGCGCCCGACTCCGTCGATCTCGCGAACTCGCCGGCCTATAACGACAACCGCATCAAGAACACCGGCCTCTATATTCAGGATTCATGGCGGATCGGGCGACGCCTGACGATCAATGCCGGCGTCCGCTATGACCAGTTCCACGGTTGGATGCCAGCCCAATCCTCCCCGGCGGGCACCTGGGTCCCGGCGCGGCAATATCCCGCCACTGATGTGCAGACGTGGAGAGATGTGACGCCGCGTCTGGGCGTCGCGTACGATCTCGACGGCAGCGCGCGTACCGTGCTCAAGGGCAGCTTCAGTCAATACATTGCCAATGAGGCGGTCGGCATTGTCGAAAGCGTCAATCCTTCGTCACTCGACTCCAGCAACCGGTGCGCGTGGACCGATCTCAACGGCGATCTCTACGCCCAGGCCAACGAGATCAGCCGCTGCACGGGGTGGAGCGGTGGCGTGTCGACGAGAATCGACCCGGATTTGCGGCGTTCGTACAGCAACGAATACAGCGCCGGGGTCCAGCGTCAACTGAGCGCGAATTTCGCCGGGTCGGTGATGTACTACCGTCGTGAGAACCGGGATCTGCGCGGAACCATCAATCGTGCCGTGCCCTATGCCAGCTACATCCCGGTGGTCATCAGCAACCCGTTGAACAACCAGCCGCTGACCATCTACAACCAGAACCCGTCCACTGTCGGTCTGCAGGACAACGTGCTCACGAACTCGCCGAAACTCGACAGCATCTATAACGGCATCGAGTTCACGATCCAGCGGCGGTTTTCGCCGGATGCGTACGTAAATGCCGGCTATCACTATGGAAAAGATCTCGGCCGCATTACCAC
Source organism: Vicinamibacterales bacterium (assembly GCA_035637635.1). Taxonomy (GTDB): domain Bacteria; phylum Acidobacteriota; class Vicinamibacteria; order Vicinamibacterales; family UBA2999; genus DASPWV01. The sequence goes on from DASPWV010000551.1 coordinate 1,027, forward strand.
CGGCGAGCTCAACGATCCGAATGCGGATATTTACGCGGATGGGGCTGTCGGCAACGACGAACCGCATCAGTTGAAGGTTTCGGCTGCCTTTCTTCTGCCATGGCGTATCACGGCCAGCGGATTCTTCCAGGCATATACGGGACATCCCAAAGTGCGGTCGCTCAGCGTCGGCCGTGCCCTTGTGCCCACGCTCACCAGGGCCACGCAAACCGTTCGGCTCGAGCGCAACGACGAGAATCGCTATCCATCGGTCAATTTGCTCGATTTCCGGCTTGGACGCCGCTTCCGCGTTCGCGATTTGCGGCTCGAAGCGTTTGCTGACGTATTCAACGTGATGAATACCAATACGATATTGACCGAAGTCACCACGATCGGGTCGAACCTGGGACGGGTCTCGGACACTGTCAGGCCGCGAATTGTTCGAATCGGTGCGAAGTTTGCGTTTTGATGCGTAATCTGCGGTACGGTGTGAGCTGTCACCGTACCGCAGGTCCAGCTACAACTCACATCTGAAACATCAGATGCGCGGCGCATTCGTGTGCGTATGAAGAATCTCCTTCTTGCTGCCGCTGCAGCCCTGCTTGTCGCCGGTCTTGCCTTCTCACAATCAACACAGGTCCGTGAGCTCAAGCTCCTGCCGGAGAACGTCCACTGGGGCTACTACGACGGCACCCTCAAGCCGGTGCTGACAATCACCTCGGGCGAGTCGGTTCGCGTGGAGACAATGGTCGCGGGCGGGCTGCGGCGACTGCGCGCGTCGGGCATTGCCGAAAATGAGATTCCTGACGCCCTCAAAGCGGTCGAGAGTCGAGTGACCGATCGAGGCCCGGGGCCGCACCCGTTGACCGGGCCCATTGCCGTCGAAGGTGCCGAGCCCGGCGATGTTTTGGAGGTGAAGATTCTGGGGTTCGAGTTTCTTCACCCGTACGGTGTTTCCGGCTTCGTCCCTACCAGCGGCACGCTTCCCGATGACTTTCCGTACGCGCATTTCAAACTGATCCGCTTCGATCCGCGTGCGCTCACGGTGCAGTTCTCCCCTGGAGTGACCCTCAAACTCGCGCCCTTCTTCGGCTCGATCGGCGTGGCGCCAAGTCCGTTGACGGGTCGCATATCCAGCGCGCCGCCCGGGCATCACACTGGGAATCTGGACAACCGTGAGCTGATTGCCGGCTCCACGCTCTACCTTCCAGTCCATGTTCGCGGCGCGTTGTTGTCGATGGGTGACGGCCACGGCCTCCAGGGTGATGGGGAAGTGTCACTCACCGCGCTCGAAACATCGCTCAGGGGGACCGTTCAGGTCAGCGTGCGCAAGGGCAAGCGTTTGAATTGGCCCCGCGCGGAAACTCCAACGCATTACATCGCCATGGGTCTCAATCCCGATCTCGACGAAGCCGCGCGCATGGCCACGCGCGAGATGATCGAATTCCTCGTCGCGGAAAAGGGCATGAGCCGCGACGACGCGTATATTCTCTGCTCGCTTGCCGCGGATCTGCATGTTACGCAGCTGGTGGACGGCACGAAGGGCGTTCATGCCATGTTGGCGAAGTCGGTCTTCACCCGCTGAACGATCGCAGAAATGGTGTCGATCAACCGGAGCAGAATCGCCCGGCAGTGCCTCCGGTCTGGCGTCGCCCTTCGATTGATGGCCTGCTTGCTGACCACGCTTCTCGCCCTTGCCTCGGCCACCGCCGGCGGTGGCGTTGCCGCACAGGACAACCGCGCCGCGCAGCCGCGTGCGTTTCACCTGCAGGAGGCGACGATCGCCGACGTCCATGCAGCGCTGAACTCGCGCGCCATTACCTGCCGCGCGCTCGTAGATCTCTATCTGGCCCGCATCGAGGCGTACAACAAATCAGGTCCTGCCATCAACGCCGTGCAGAATATCAACCCGCACGCGCGTCAGGAGGCCGAGCGCCTCGACGCCGCGTTTCTCAGCACGGGTCCGGTCGGGCCGCTGCACTGCGTTCCTGTCCTGGTAAAGGATCAAGTCGAAACACGTGACATGCCGACGACGTATGGGTCGGCGGTGTTCAAGGATTTCATTCCCGAGCGCGATGCGACCGTGGTCGCGAAGCTGAAGGCGGCCGGCGCGGTGATTGTGGCGAAATCCACGATGGGCGAATTCGCCAGTGCGTATGCGGGTTCAGCCTTCGGTGTCTCCCGAAACGCATACGATCCTCTGCGCGTGCCGAGCGGATCATCCAGTGGCACCGGCGCCGGCATCGCCGCCAATCTCGCCATGGTCGGCATCGTCGAGGACACCGGTGGCTCCGGCCGTGGTCCGGCGGCCGTTCACAGTCTTGTCGCGCTCCGGCCGACAGTGCAGCTCGTGAGCCGTTTCGGCATGATGCCGGGCAATCCGATCCGGGATACGCTCGGACCGCTCGCTCGAACGGTCCGTGATGCGGCGCTTGTTCTCGACGCAATCGCCGGCTACGACGCGAACGATCCGATGACCGCGTACGCGTACGGCCAAACGCCGGCGACGTACACGGCGCTGCTCACCACCGACGGGTTGAGAGGGACACGCATCGGCGTGATCAGAGATCCGATGGACAACACCACGGACACGAAATCGGATGATTACCGAAGAGTCCGTGTCGTGACCGATGAGGCCATTGCCGATCTGGCAAAGCTCGGCGCAAAGCTCGTGGACCCGTTGCCGCTCCCGCCGCGAAATGCGGCGCTGAATACCGGCAGCGCCGGCAGCGCCGGACCGTTCGAGGCCGAGCTCAACGCGTATCTGGCGCAGCATCCGAACGCACCGGTGAAGACGTTGCGCGAGATTGTCCTTTCGGGCAAGGTTCTCCCACGGCGCACGCGGGAAATCATGACGGGCATCGGACGATCCACGAGCGACCCTGGTTACGTGCAGGGACTGGCGGCAAGAGAGCAGCTGCGGCTTCTGTGGCTGAAGATCATGGCTGACGCCAGGCTGGACGCAATCGTCTACGCAACGTTCGATCATCAGCCGACCTTGATTCCCGAGGACGTCTTGACGAGCGTCGAAGTTGGTGATTATCGGGCCGGCAGCAATCGGGCGCTCAGTCCGAGCGTCGGGTTTCCATCGCTGACCGTCCCCGCGGGTTTTACGAGCGACAAACTCCCGGTCGGCCTCGAGTTCATGGGACGGCCGTTTGCCGAGGCGACGCTGTTCAAGCTCGCGTACGCGTACGAACAAGCCACACATCGTCGCCGACCACCGCCGCTGACACCTCCGCTTCCAGGCGAGCCATAGGTGCAGCGCGCGACCGGCGCGGCAGCGACTGATGATCAATGCAGAGGAGGTGACCAGTGCGCTTTAGTCAATCGATAGCCGCAGCGATCGTCGTCACGGGCATCGTGACTGCGCCGCTGTCGGACCACTTCTCTCCGGTGGGTGCCGCTTCTCCCCGCGCGGACGGAGCTGCTCTGGTATCGCCGGCGGCAGAAGCGCCGCCATCGAAACGGGAGACCGCGCCGCCACAGGATCCAACGGCCGTGGGGCTGACTCAGGAGAAGAACTACACGCACCACTGGATCGATGTCGACGGCGTGAAAACGCACTATATCCAGTCGGGGAAAGGCGAGCCCCTCGTCCTGGTGCACGGTGCTCTGCCATGGTGTTCCAGTCAGGCGACCTACGGCGATGTCGTCGGCCGGCTGGGCAAGAACTTCAACACGATCGCTCTGGACGTCATCGGGTTCGGGTACACGAAGGCGAGAGGACCACAGGACTACTCGGGTCAGGCCCAGGCGGAGTTTGTGATCAAGTTCATCGAAGCGCTCGGCGTCGGCCCTGTCTACATAGAAGGGAATTCGCACGGAGGGTTCCTGACCCAGTACGTTGCCCACGAACGGCCGAATCTCGTGAGGAAGCTTGTGATCTCGAACAGCCTGAACGGGACGGCTCCGATTCCCAACGAGAACTACGCGTATGCGTCGGAACGCAGGTACTACAGGAGCCAGACGGCGGAGCAAATCAGAGAAATGCTGGAGGGCTACTACAAACACAAGGATCTCGTGACGGACGATCGCGTCAAGCTGGTGCACGACCTGTGGCAGAGAAACTACGAGTACGCGCACAAGCGAGCGCTGGCGGTCGGCGCCTCGGTGGAGGCATTCAACAAGAACCTGAATTACAAAGGAAAGCACATCTCCGAGTGGGGCGGACAACTCAAGATTCCCGTGTTGCTCGTGTTCAGCGAGCCGGGCTCGAAGGTGGAGTGGGGTATCGGGCATTTCTTCAGAGTGCCCGGAGCGGAGATGCACATTCTTCCGTGGTCCGGCCACCATCTGTTCACCGATCAGCCCGACCGATGGGTGCAAGTCGTCACCGAGTGGTTGAAGAATAAGCCCGCTCGCCCACCGACTTAGTGGCTAGTGGCGGTCGTGGACCGACAGGCGCAAAACAATTTCTTACAATTGCGACGTTGCGCCGCGCGGCGCTTCCGGTCAGCATCCGCCTGAATCATCTCCATACCTCGGCGCCGAACGCGGGCCGTTCAGGACCCGCTTTCTCGCCGCGCTTTTATAGGTCGCTTTGCGCTGCACGGCCCTTTTATCAACGGAGGTGACTCATGGTGGCTCTCTCACGGGTCCAGACGCGGAGACAGTGGCGGATAGCGATGCTCGTCGCCGCGATTCTGGGGACGGCAGCGGTGCCGGCGCGGGGTCAATCCACAGGTGCCATCGAGGGGCTCGTGCGCGACCAGAGTGGTGGCGTCCTGCCGGGCGTGACCGTCGAAATCAGCTCGCCCGCGCTCATCGAGGGTGCACGCGTTGCGACGACGGAGTCTACGGGCAACTATCGGTTTCTGCGGCTGCCCGTGGGCGAGTACACGATCAAGTTCTCGCTCACAGGCTTTCGCCCCGTCGTGCGCGAGAACGTCATCGTCAACGCCGAATTCACGGCCACGATCAACGCCGATCTCGCCGTCGGGGCGTTGGAGGAGACACTCACCGTAACCGGCGAATCGCCGCTCGTCGATGTGCGCACGACGACGGGTCACACGATCGTGACGAGTGAGGTCGTGAACACGATCCCGAGTTCGCGCAACATCTTCGAAATGGCGAAATTCGTCCTCGGCATGTCGCAGCCGACGCCGGATGTTGGTTCATCGACCTCCTATACGCACAACCCGTTGAAGATCCATGGCAGCAAAGCCACGGATCGCAGCTTCTACCTGGATGGTGCGCCGTCGAATGGCTGGTTCGGCGGCGGCGACACCCCAATCCACTTCGACGGCAGCGGCGGAATGGCGGCGGAGATCGACTTTCAAACGACAGCGCTGCCCGCGTGGATGCCAACGGGCGGCGTCGCCGTCAGTGTGGTCGCAAAATCCGGAGGCAACCGGTTCAGCGGCGAGCTTTTTGGCAACGGGCAGGTGGCGCAGTCGGCAAACCTCGACGACGAATTGCGAGGACGCGGCGTCCGGGCGACGAGCGGATCGGAGTCGGCCTATGACGTCGACGCGTCGCTCGGCGGTCCCATCAAGCGAGATCGGATGTGGTTTTTTGGCGCGGTGCGGCACAAGGAATACGACGGCCTGTTGGCCAATTCATTTCTGCTCGACGGCTCTCAAGCATCCGAGTCGGTGACGCGCGGCGATTATTACGGGAAGGCTTCGACCAAGCTGAATCCGGCGAACACGCTTGCGCTCGTCCTGACCAGCGATACGAGCGTTCGTCCGAATCGTCGTGGCGGCGCGACGTTCGTTTCGCTCGAGGCGGCCACATACAACAAGTACACGCCCAACTACTTCTTTGCGCCAACGTGGACCGGTAGTCGCGGCAACGCCTGGATCTTCGAGATTCAAGCGACGCGCTGGATTTATGGCGCGCCGCTCGAGTATCGGCCTGAAGTCGGACCCAACGATGTGCCGCGACTCGACATCGTGACGAGCGTGCTCACCGGCGCGCCGGTCGACGTCCGCAAGAACGACGCCGCCGGAAGCAGCTTTTCAGG
>DASPWV010000552.1:0-2391 GCA_035637635.1 Vicinamibacterales bacterium
TTGCCCGACGCGAGCTGCGTGTTGGCGTCGTTTCTAAGCTCGGGTTGCAGGGCACCGCCGGCCTTGATGGTATGAGAGCCGCCCCAGCCGTCTTTGAAGTAATTGATCGCTCCCGCGAACTGACGGCGCTCGGGCGTGTACTGGCGCTTTCGCTCTCCACCCGAATACGTAAGACGGCCGCTGTCAACTGTGTAGAAAGCCGTGGTATCCGTATTCGTGACATTCAACGAGACGAGGTTGACGCCGCCGATGACCGCTTCAGCGTACGTGTTGTTGTTGATCGTCCCGTTCCATTCGCCTTTGAAAACCCAGATGTCGTTGTACCGCTGCGTGGTCTGCCCCACGTCCGTATAAAAGAACGCAGTCGAAACCTGATAGTACGGTTCTTCTGTCCAGTTCCTCGAGACGTACGCTATGACCTTGTTGCGCTGGTTGAGTTGTACAGTCGCCTTGGCCGAGTGGTTCCGCAGCCGGATATTGTTCAGCGTTCCTGCAAGCGGTCCAATGAAGTTCGGTATGGCAAACGCGATCTTCTGGTCGTGATACGAGTAGTGCCACCAGACCTTGTCCCTCTTGATCGGGCCGCCGAGGCTGCCGTTGAAATCGCGATTGAGGGCTGTCTCGTTGCTATGCTTCGCAATGCCCTGGGCCAGCACTTCTTCGGGAATATTCGCGGCGATCATCGAGTCGTTCACGTAGTCTTGATAGACCTCGCCGGAAAAGCGATTCCCCCCCGACTTCGTGAGCATTTGCGTCTGCGTGCCCGGACCGGAAACCGCGGCGCTGTGGCTGAGCGTCTCGACCGAGACTTCTTCGAATGAGCCGTAGTCGGGATAGAGGACGGATAGAGACGTATCGTAGGTAACGTTGATCCCTTCGAGCACGACCTGGCGCTGACCGGCAAATCCGTACGTCCGGTAATTGCCTTGAGTGCCGGTTTGGCTCCCGCCGACGTCAGTGCGCGCCATCGTCACCGCGGGCGTCACCGCGATCAGCGCCCAGATGTCGCGCGCGTTCGGAATCTCCTGCATCTTTTCGAGACTGAACGTCTGCTGCACGCGAGTCGAGGCGGTATCGATCACGGGAGCATCGCCGGTGACTGTTACGGTTTCCTCCAGCGTCGCCACAGCGAGTTCGACGTTCACCGTCGCGGTGAATCCGATCGAGATTTGAATGTTCGCGCGCTCCAGCGTCTTGAAGCCTGAAAGCTCGTAGCCGAGGCTGTACGTGCCAGGAGGAAGCGCGGGGAATCGGTAATTGCCGCCGGCGTCGGTCATGGAGGTTTGAACACCCATCAGCGACGGGCTCTTGGCCGTGACCGTGACGCCGGGCAAGACGCCGCCGCTCGCATCGGTGACCCTGCCGTTGATCGAGCCGGTCGTGGTTGCGCCGCCACCTTGCGCGAAGGCGACGCCAGTTGAAAGCCAGAAAACGGCGAGACACGAGATGAGCAGGGAGAAAGATCGACGGTTCATGTCCCCTCCGGTGTGATGCGCCTTATCTATGTCGATGGCTCGCCGTCTGCGGCGTTGATGGTGTCCGTTTGCGGTTCGAGACAAGTCGTGGGAATGCCTTCCGATCCCGAGTATCGGAAGGCATCCGTGTCGTGACCGATCCGCCATCCGCAGCCGGAGCTGCTGGCGGGAATGCTAGCAAGAGACGCAGACGTGATTGTTCTTCGCTCCCAGCTTCTCGAGCAGGGCGATCGTTTCCGGGAACGGCTGCACTTTCTGCTCGGGTCCGTTGGCCATGTCGACGGTCGTCAGGCCTTTGCGATTGACCGCCAGCGGATTCGCGCCTTTTGAGAGGAGATAGAGGACCAACTCGTTGTCACCGTTCGCCGCGGCTTCGTGCAGCACGGTGGTGCCCCCCTCATCCGCCGCGTTCACATCCAGGTGCAGTTCCTCGACGAGGTACTTCACCGCGGCCATCGTTCCGGTCGGCGCCACACGCGACGACGCCACGACCGCCTGCAGCGGCGACACGTCGGCCCCGCCGATGGGCACTGGCGGAAGCGGCGAGACGTAGCCTTTGACCTCGGCCAGCTGACCGGGGTCATGAGCGCCGGGACGTCTCTCTCGCATCTTGGTCGTCCAGACGTTCGGATCGGCGCCGCGGGCGACGAGCAGCCGCATCGCCTCGAGGTCGCCGGCGGCCGCCGCGCGCCAGAACGGAGTGGCGCCCACATCGTTGACACCCACGCCGGACGCGTACCAGACCTTCTTGTTCGTGCGCGCGTTCGGATCGGCGCCCTTGTCGAGCAGTGCCTTCATCAACTCCAGATACGTGGTGCGCTGCTGCTCCTGCGCGCGTGGATTGGGGTACGGGGATGACGGCGCCCACTCGACATTCAGCACGGCGTAGAGGGGGGTGGCGCCGTTCACGGTCGCG
>DASPWV010000553.1:0-5609 GCA_035637635.1 Vicinamibacterales bacterium
CGCTGACTCCACATCTTGGCGTCGTCTCGCTCACCGGAGACCGCAGCTTCGTCGTCGCCGACGTCCCTGGATTGATCGAGGGTGCGCACGAGGGTCATGGGCTCGGGCATCAGTTTCTCCGTCACATCGAGCGCACGAAGGTGCTCATTCATCTCGTCGACGTGTCAGGAGCGTCAGGGCGCGATCCACGCGAGGATTTCGACGCCATCCGGCGAGAGCTCCGCCTTTACAACGCGCAGCTGCTCGAGAAGCCGCAAATCGTTGCCGCAAACAAGATCGACGCGCTGGATGATCCGGCGCGCGCGAGCGCCCTTGCGACACGCGCCCGTGAGCTCGATCTGCCGTTTTTCCAAATCTCCGCGGTCACCGGCGAAGGTGTCTCCGCGCTGCTCGAAGCGGCCTGGCTGCACATTGCTGAAGCACGAGCCACGGAGGCGGCCATGGTGTCGACCGATGAAGAGCGCCTCGGTGAGGAGCCGCCGGCCGACTACAACCCGGCGCTCGTCCCACCTGTTGTTGGCAAGCGTACTTCGCGCCGCAAATGAGCGGACGCCCGAGACTGGGCCTCCTTGGCGGCACGTTCGATCCCGTGCACATCGGTCATCTTGCCGCGGCACGAGCGGCGCAGGACCGACTGGATCTCGATAGTGTCCGGTTTATCCCTTCAGCGCAACCGGTCCATCGGACTGACAGGCCTCGTGCGTCCGGGTATCATCGAATGGAGATGGTCAAGCTGGCCGTGGCAGGCGTGCCCGGCTGGGAAATCTCGAATCTGGAGCTCGCTCGCGAAGGACCGACCTATACGTTCGATACTCTCACCATCATTCGACGTGAAGGGCTGCCAGCCTCTCAGGTTTTCTTCATCACGGGTAGCGACGCGTTCGCGGAAATCGAAACGTGGCATCGCTACCCCGACGTGCTCGATCTCGCGACCTTCGTGGTGGTGGCGCGAGCCGGAACAGCAGTCGACCTGCTGCGCACGCGCCTCCCAAGCCTGTCCTCACGCATGACAACAGATCGAGCGCCGCGCGTCGGCGATTCGACGCCAATCATCGTGTTGAACGTTGATACGCCAGACGTGTCTGCAAGCGACATCCGAAACCAGATCGCGCGCGGTGAGTCGATCGACGGTCTCGTGCCGCCGGCAGTCGTGGAGTACATCGATCGGCATTCGCTCTATCGCAATGGAGATTAGTTTGCATGGCCAAAGCCTCACGATCGCAGACGATTGCCACCAGTACCGTGCCGGCCAGGACCGCAGCAACCCGTAAGCCGCGTTTCCCTGCCGATCTGGCAACGGCAATCGACGCTGCGCGTGACAAAAAGGCGACGGAGCTTGTCGTCCTCGATCTGCGGAAGACCGGCGCATTCACTGACTTCTTTCTGATTTGTACGGGTGGCAATCCGCGACACGTGCATGCCATTGCCGATGCCGTCGAGCAAGCGCTCAAGGCCCGACACGTGCGTCCGGCGCATCTCGAAGGATACGAGCGCGCCGAATGGGTGCTCGTCGACTACTTCGATTTCATCGTTCATGTGTTCTCGCCGTCCGCGCGCGCGTTTTATGGCCTGGAGCGCCTGTGGGGCAACGCCGCGCGAATCGATTTGCCCGACGCCGATTAATCCAGCGGCGGGTTGATCATCCTCGGTTGATCATCCTCCGTCGTCTCGCCGACTCGCTCCTGTCAACACTTCTCGGCTCGCCGTGCGCAGTCTGCGCTCGGGTTCTCGATCGTCCATTGAGCGGCGCGGTTTGCGACGACTGCTGGTCTCGTATCGTTCCACCGGCGCCGCCCTTTCACGGCACGAGGTTCATTTCGACTGCGGCCGCAATCGGTGAATACGACGGCGTGCTGCGCGAGATCATCCACGCGCTCAAGTACCAGGGGCGCCGCTCGACGGCGCCGCGCCTCTCGGCGCTGATGGCGATGCACGGCCGCGATGTCCTTGCGACGGCCGACGCTGTGGTTCCAGTGCCGCTCCATCGGACGCGAGAGCGTGCGCGTGGTTTCAATCAGGCCGAGGAGCTCGCGCGTGGGCTGGGATTGCCCGTGCAGCTCGCGTTGAGACGAGTCAGAATTACGCAACCGCAGGTGGATTTACCCGCGGGAGATCGTCACAGTAACGTCAAAGACGCGTTTGCCGCCGCCGGCTGCGGAAGCACGTTCGCCGGCAAGATCCTCGTTCTCGTCGACGACGTGACAACGACTGGAGCAACGCTCGAGGCATGTGCGCGCGTGTTGAGCGAAGCGGGCGCACAAGAGGTGCGCGCGCTCACAGCAGCCCGAGTCTCGTGCGTACCTCGGTGAAAACCGCTTCGGTGACTTGCTCCTTCGGCTTGTGACCGTCGACCAGCGCCCATGTGGGACTCTCTGCCTGCCGGCGATAACTCGCCCGCACCCGATCCAGAAGTGCAAGGTCGCGCTCGTACCTGTCGCGATCGAGCTGTTTTCGCTGGAGCGACGCGTCGGACGGAATGTCGAGCAACACGGTCAGCGACGGCTGCGGCAGGTATTGTTGAACGCTCGTCAACCAGAGAGGGTCCAGCCCCTGCGCTTCCCCGTAAGCCACGCTCGACGCCAGATATCGATCGCAAACGATCACACCGCCCGCCGCAATCGTACTTGCGATTCGAGGCCGATACTCGTATCGATTCGCGACGTACAGCAACTGCATGACATCTGCGTCGTATTCGCGCTGGCCGCGCAGAGCGCGACCGATCTCGTGCCCTATCGCCGTGTTGTAATCCGGGAACGAAAGAACCTCGACCGTGCGGCCACGCTCTGTGAGCGCAGCCGCCAGGCGTTCTGCCTGCGTTTGCTTGCCGCTTTGATCGAGCCCTTCGAATGCGATGAGATGGCCAAGGCTCACTCTTCGAGCCTCAGCATGTCGTCGAGCGTTTGCCGGCGCCTGATCACGTGCCAGCGTTCGCCATCGACGAGCACTTCGGGAACGAGCGGACGCCGCAGGTACGTCGACGCCATCACCGAGCCGTATGCGCCGACGTCGTGGATGACCATGAGATCACCAACTTCCACAGGAGGCAGCTCGCGATCTCGCGCAAACGTATCGGTGCTCTCGCAGATCGGTCCGACGATGTCGACAACGGCGCGATCGCCTAGTCGAGGCAGCACGGGCTCGATCCGATGGAACGCGCCGTACAGCGCGGGGCGCATCAACTCGGTCATACCTGCATCGAGCACCACGAATCTGCGTGCTTCGGGAAACTGCTTCACGTCGACCACTCGCGTCATCAGCACGCCGGCTGGTCCGACGAGCACGCGCCCGGGTTCGACGAGCGCCGTCAGGCCGCTTGGCCTGACGATGTTCACGATTGTGCGGCCATAGTGGTCGGGATCGATGGCAGCCGTTCCGTCGTAGGAAATACCCAGACCGCCGCCGAGATCCACATGTCTGATCGGAATGCCTTCTGCGCGGAGGGCGACAGCGAGATCAACTGCAGCCGCGGCGCCGCGCTGCAGCGGCTCCAGCGATGTAATCTGCGAGCCGATGTGCATGTGCACGCCCTCGGCGGTGAGGCCCTTCCGGCGCGCGATTTCACGGAAGATCTCCGGCGCTGCCTCGATGGGCACGCCGAACTTGTTGATCTTCAGCCCGGTCGAAATGTGCGGGTGACTGCGCGCGTCGATGTCGGGATTCACGCGCAGGGCAACGCGCACCGTGGTGCGCCGGCCCAGCGCGAGCTGGTCGAGGCGGTCCAACTCGCCTGGCGATTCCACGTTGATCGCTTTGAAGCCCAAAGCCACCGCACGATCGAGCTCCTGGAGGCTCTTTCCGACGCCGGTGAAGACGATTTGCTCCGGACGTATGCCACAGCGCAGCGCGACGTCGACCTCGCCCATCGAATTCGCGTCCGCGCCGGCGCCGAGGTCTCGGAGCAGCTGCACGATTCCGAGCGTCGAATTGGCCTTGAGCGCGTAGTGAATGGCGTGCGAGTAGTCGCCGAACGCGCCATGCAGCCGTTGATAGGCATCGCGAATGGACGCCGCACTGTAGACGTAACAGGGCGTGCCCATCCGCGCCGCAATCTCTCGGAGCGGCACGCCATCGATCGCGAGCCCCACGGAAGGCTGCGAGAATGTACTAGTTGACACGTCGCGAACGAGCGATCATACCGCGAAGGCAACGGGAAGTTGGCCGTTGGAAACGTGGTATGCTGGCCGGCACCGCCGTCGCCAAGGCCATGGCGTGTCTCGTCGGAGCGTCAGCGGAGGCGGAACCTGCCGGGCAATATCCGTCCCACACCTGATGTCATACAGTTCGCCAGGTCCATCAGACGCGATCGACGCGCTGATCCAGCGCTGCCTGGCCGGCGATCAGACCGCCTGGGAGCAGATCGTCCGTCAACATTGGCGCAAGGTCTTCAACATCGCGTACAAATTCACGGGCAAGCACGACGAGGCGGAGGATCTGACGCAGGATGTGTTTCTGAAGATCTTCAAGTCGCTGAACACGTTCGACCGCCGCGCAAATTTTCAGACGTGGCTGGTGAGCGTCAGCAGGAACCTGTGCATCGATCACTATCGCAGCGTCCGCAAGGAGCGTGAAACGATTGACCGCGGCGTCGACGCCGCCGATTTGTCGCCGGTCGCGCAGACCGAGAGTCCCATGGCGACGCTCGAGCACCGCGATCGCGTGCAGCTGCTGCGCAAAGCGTTGAATCATCTGCCGCTGACGCTCCGATCGGCCGTGCTGCTGCGGGATATCCAGGAATTGTCGTATCAGGAGATCGCCGACCGGCTGCATCTGCCGGAAGGCACCGTGAAGTCGCGCATCAACCGCGGGCGCACCGAGCTGGCGCGCCAGATCCGGCGGCTGCGCGACGAGCTCGAGACGGGAGTTGCAGGATGAACCTTTCGACGGACCACCAGGCCGGGATCGCCATCGTGCGAGTCGGTGAATCACGCCTCACATATCCACTGCTCGCCGATTTTTCAGGCGCGGTGACCTCGCTTCTCGCCTCGGGGAAAAAACACGTGCTCCTCGACTTCTCGAAAGTCACGTACGTGGACAGCGCGACGATCGGGTGCCTGATGGACTTGTATCGTCAAACAACGGCTGCGGGCGGCGCGATCAAGCTGGCGGGCGTGCAGAAACGCGTCGAGACGATGCTCACGATGACAGGCGCGCACAACTTTCTGCAGATGCACCCGGACGAGGCGAGCGCCGTCAAAAGTTTCGGGGGCTAGGATGCGGACTATCAAGACCACCTCTGGACTCGCGGTGACGCTCGACGGTGATCTGCTCGCCATTCTCGAAGCGCTCTTCCACGAGGTCACGGCCAAACGCGAGCTGGAACGCTCCTACGAAGACCTGACTCGCGAGATCGGTCACCTCATCGACCAGATGTCGCCCGACGAAGTGCGCGCGTATTTCGCGGAGAGCCTGTTTCTGAACCAGGTGAAATACGAGAACGACAAGCTCGAGGCTTACATGCGCAAGTTGGAAAAGAAGTGAACATGTGGTGATGTGGCGATGTGGTGATGTGCCTCACATCGCCACATCACCACATCACCACATCACCACATCACCACCTCGCCACATGTAATGTCTCTGAACTACCTCGCGACTCGCTTCACCTGCTCCTG
>DASPWV010000554.1:0-3215 GCA_035637635.1 Vicinamibacterales bacterium
TCGAGCACATCTACAGCAACGGCCGCGCGAGTCAAGTCATCTTCGGCATCCCCACCGCGCTGCACGTCGGCAATCTGCGCGACAATGACAACGGCAACCTGCTCGTGGTCAACAAGCTCGATCAACAGGACTTGTTCGTCAACGACGCGTGGGCGATCGGCCGCGTGACTCTGAATCTTGGCGTGCGGTGGGATCGCTATCGCGGCTGGATGCCGGAACAGCGTCAGATCGCGTTTGCCATCGGTCCTGTGAGCGTGCCGGAGCAGACGTTTCCGGAGCGGTCGTTCTATACCTGGAACTCGGCCGCTCCTCGCGCGGGCGTCACCTACGACATCGCGGGGGATGGCAAGACCGTTATCAAGGCGAGCTACGGCCTGTTCTGGCACAACCCCGGACCGGGCATCAGCGCGGACGCCAATCCGAATTCGACGAGTAAGAGCGTCACGTACACATGGAACGATATCAACGGCGATCGGCACTACCAGCTCGGCGAGGAAGTCGGCGCGCCGACGAGCTCCACGCTGGCAGGCAACATTCAGTTCGACCCCGATATCAAACAGCCGTACTCGCACGACGCCTCCGTCTACCTTGAACGGCAGATCGCGAACGCCATCGGCGCGCGGGTGGGGTTTGTATTCAAGAGCGAAGACGATCTCATCACCCAGTACAACCCGTACCGTCCGATCTCGGCCTACACCGTTGCGTATCCCTTTGTCGACGTCGGTGTCGACGGACGCACCGGGACCTCCGACGATCGAACGATCACGCTTTACGGCGTGCCGTCGGCCAACGCGAACACGCTGTTTCCGACAACAAACGTCGTCATGAACACGCCGCGCTTCTCGCGATACAAGACGGTAGAAGCGTCTGTCAACAAGCGGATGAGCAACCGCTGGTCGTTGCAGGCGGGCGGCAGCCACACCTGGGCACGCGACTTCCCGGGCGCCTACCCGAACACGCCCAACGGGACCTTCGATCAGGACACTACGCGCTGGGATTTCAAGCTGTCGGGCATTTACGACGGTCCGTTGGGAATCCGCTTTTCGCCGCTGCTGCGCCATCAAGCGGGCGCAAACTTCGGACGACAGATCTCGGTCGGCGCGGCCACCGCCACGTCCTTCGGCGCCATCTTCAGTGGCACCATCGACGTCGAACCGTTGAACACTCGCCGGCAGGACAACATCACCGTGCTCGACCTCAGGGTCGAGAAAGGCTTCGACGCCGGTCACAACATGCGGCTCCGCGGCTTCCTGGACCTTTTCAACATCACCAACAGCAATGCCGCAGAAGTGCGCACGATCACGACTGGCACGAGCTTCCTGCGTCCCACGGCAATCCTTGCTCCCAGGACGGCACGTATCGGCCTACGCTTTACGTTCTGAACGCCACAGATCCCGACGATGAGCACAGACTGAGCCGGGAGATCTTTCCTCGGCTTGATCTGTGACTCCATCTGCGGTTATCTGCGGGCTTATCTGCGGTTATCTGCGGGCTTATCTGCGTCTATCTGCGGCTTATCTCCGTTTGTCTGCGGCTCATCTGTGTGCATCTGCGTCTATCTGCGGCCATCCGCGACTCAAAGTTGCCAATTCATCCCTGGATCCAGTATCTTCGCCCTCTTAGAGAGTACCGAGTGGCGCTGACAACGCCATGAGGTTCTCGCGGTCGCACCATAAACGGTCTTCGGTCGTCACCCCACAGGAGGTCCGAAGCAGATGTTGCCCGGCTCGGCTGCAGCACTTCGGCGTTCCCCACACAACCGAGTCTGGTGGTGATCCGCATGTGATCGCGCGGGCAGTGCTCGCGCGGTTGTCCGTCCAACGGCTGTTCGTTGTGGGACCTGAGACCCGCCGGTCTTCCCCACAAGGAGGATGAGATGAAACGTTGGTTTGCAAGCTGGCTCATAACCGCGTTGGCGATCGCGGTTGCGGCGCCCGCGTACGCACAGGGCGGCGGCGCCAGCAGCACGGGTACGATTCAGGGTCGTGTCGAAGACGCCCAAGGCGCCGTGCTGCCCGGCGTCACCGTCACGGCGACGAGCCCGTCGCTGCTCGGACAGCAGACAACCATTACCTCTGAAACGGGGAATTATCGATTTCCCGCCGTGCCCCCGGGCACATACACGATCACCTACGAGTTGGCGGGTTTCACCACGGTGAAACGCGAAGGCATTCAGATCGCCCTCGGCTTTACCGCGACGGTCAATGTCCAACTCCAGCTGGCCACGTTGCAAGAGACCGTCACCGTTACCGGTGCGTCGCCCGTCATCGATACGACCTCGACGCGCGTCGTGCAAAACTTCAAGCTCGAACAGCTCCAGTCGATTCCCAACGGACGCGACATGTGGTCGCTGCTCGCAATCACGGCCGGCGTGCAGATGGAGCGCATCGACGTCGGCGGCAACCGCGCCGGCACGCAGACCAATTATCGTGCCTACGGCCTGCTCGGTCAGGTGCGCGTGTTGATCGAAGGCATCAACACGACGGAGGGGACCGGCGGCGCCGGCTTCTACTTCGATTATTCGTCGCTCGAAGAGGTGTTCCTCGGGACGACCGGTCAATCGGCGGAGATGCCGAACCCCGGCGTGCAGTCGCAGTTCATCGCCAAGTCAGGCGGTAACCAGTTCTCGGGCGAGTACTACCTCGATTGGTACAACAACTCGTTGCAGGGCGCCAACATTCCCGAGGATTACAGTGCGGCCACCGCGTTCAGGGGCACGAACTTCAGCAACGCGATCAAGCAGCACAGTAACGAGATCGATCGCTATTACGACACGGCAATCAACGTCGGCGGTCCGATCAAACACGACAAAGTGTGGTGGTTTGGCACGTATCGCACGCAGTTCAACGCCATCGGCCAGCCGAACTTCCGGTTCGGCAAGACGTTCGACACCAAACTGTGGAACGCCGTCGGCAAGGGCACGTATCAGGTGAACCAGAATCACAAGATCATCGGGTACTACCAGTGGGGCCAGAAGATTCAGCCGAACCGAATCCCGTTCGCCAATTACACGTACCTCACCGAGAGCGCGACCAATCGTCAGGATTCGGGTAGCTGGGTCTACAAGGCCGAGTGGAACGGCACGCTCAGTGAGAAGCTTTATCTCGAGGCGCGCTACGGCGACTTCGGCTACTACTTCCCGCAGATCACCAACGGCACGGAGCAGTACTTCTTCCGTGACCCGGGCACGCTCGATATCTTCGGTTCGCACATGA
>DASPWV010000555.1:0-5920 GCA_035637635.1 Vicinamibacterales bacterium
ACAACCGGCGAGCCGGGATCGATTTCGCGAGCCCTGTCGAGCGCGGCCGCGGCTCCCTGAGTATCTCCAGCAGACAGATGTTCACGGGCATCGTCGATCGCCGCATCGAATCGCGCCATGATCACCCGCGATTCGGCTTGAATTCGTTTTGCCTCGCTATTACCTGGATCGATCGCCAGCACTTGATCGGCATAATTGGCGGCGGCTCGATAGTTCCGGGCAGCCAGGCTCGCAACGGCGAGCCGGAGGGGCTCCTCGATTGTCGCCGCGGCCGCGGGTATCGTGCGGGTCGACTCTTGCGATACAGCAGGCGACCGATTCCAGAGCGCATAGACACCAAACCCGACAACGAGAAGCAGGACCCCGATTCCGGCGGCGAGTTGCATGCGGGAGATGCGCACGACCGACGCGTCAGGCGGCAGCTTCGCCGTGACTGGCTCCGAGGCGGCAGGATCGATTCGGCCAGACAACGTCGGCTGGCCGGAGCGAACGCGATCCGCGGTCGCGACCTGAACCGTGCGCGAATGACTTGACTCGATGTCGCGCCTGACGCGCTTCAGATCCGCACGGAGATCGGCAGCCGATTGATAGCGCAGCTCGCGATCCTTCTCGAGGCAGTTGTTGATCACCTCCTGAAGCCGCAGCGGCAGATCCGGATTGAGACTGATCGGCGCAATCGGCGCCTTGTTCAAAATCGCTTCAAATGTCACCGCGGACGTCTTGCCAGGAAACGGATGCGCACCGGTCGCGCATTCGTAAAGGACGACGCCAAGCGAGAAGATGTCGGTGCGGCCGTCGAGCTCTTCGCCGGTCGCCTGCTCGGGCGACATGTAGGAGATCGTGCCGAGAGCTGTACCCACGATAGTCGGCGCGAGATTGCCTCCGGTCGTGCTTGCACCGCTGAAGGCGGCCGTCAGCTTCGCCAGGCCGAAGTCGAGAATCTTGACGTGGCCGCGCTCCGTAATGAGTATGTTGCCGGGTTTGATATCGCGATGGATGATGCCGTTGGTGTGCGCGGTGTGCAGCGCATCGGCGACTTCGATGCCGATGTCGAGCAGTTGTGAAACTTTGACCGGTCCGCTTTGCAGCCGCTCTCGCAGCGTCAGACCTTTCAACAGCTCCATCACGATGAACGGATGGCCGTCGACTTCGCCGACATCGTAGATCGTGCAGATGTTGCTGTGGTTCAGCGCGGACGCGGCGCGCGCCTCCGAACGCAAGCGCTGCACCGCCTGTTCATCGTCGGCGAGATCTTCTGAGACGAATTTGACCGCCACTTCGCGTCCCAGCCGCACGTCTTCTGCGCGGTACACCACGCCCATGCCACCTGAGCCGAGCGGCGCGACGATGCGGTAGTGCGAAATCGTTCTGCCAATCATTCTCGTGAGTGCTGGACTTCCGTGAAGCGAGCGCCCTATCATACCAACCGAGCGCCGGAGGCAACAGCGATGACCATCTCTCGACGTGACGCGATCCTGGTTTCGGGCTCCACTCTCGCCGGCTTATCACTCGGAGCGCTCACGCGCGAGGATCTGCACGCGCAGGCCGCGCCACAGCAGCCACCGCAACAACCCTGGCCGGAGCAACTTGTCGAACGGCCGTTGCGCGAAGGGTTCCCGGCGCCGCTTCCTCTCAACGCCGACGGCTCAGCTCCCGAACATCAGGCGAGTGAGGCAGGACCGATTACGGAGCCGCTCATGTGGCGGACGCAGAACCGTCAGGCGCCGGAGATCGAGTACGACTATCAGAAGATGAAGATCAAAGTCGATACGCGTGGGCTCGGGAAGCTCGCGGGAACGATGCACTTTTCGGATTTGGAAAAGTTGCCGCGAGTGTCGCACACATTTCTGCTGCAGTGCGGCGCACCGAATCCGCGCGGCGTGGTGAAGTGGACGGGCGTCCGTTTCAGCGACTTTGCCGACATGCTGGGCCTCGTCTCAGGCGTGCACTACTGCCGGCTGATTGCATCCGATCGCTTGTACGTCGACGAACCCGTGTCCACCTTGAGGCATCCTCAGGTGATGCTGGCGTGGCTGATGAACGACGCGCCGATTCCGCCGAAGCACGGCGCGCCGCTCCGGCTGATTGTGCCGTTCCGTTATGGGCAGCGGAGCATCAAGGCCATCACCGAGATCGTATTCGGCACGCCTGGTCTTCCGGCTCCGCCGGCTGCGTAAAAGCGTCCGTGCGAAGGTGCGATTAGTGCGAAGGTGCCAGGGTGCTGGTGCTGGGAGAGACCTCCGCGTTACGCACAGGCACCAAGCACCTGCACGTCGCACCTGCGTCAATTCGGTCCTTTACCAATAACACCCACGCTGGCAATGGTGTCACCTTTCGTGACTGATGGCACCGCGCGGATGTACAGCAGAACGCCGGCGGACTTCGCGCGCGCTTCGAAGATCTGACGGCCGACGAAGTCCGTCACGTAGCCGAGCTTCATTCCGGCTTCCACGTACGCGCCGCGTTTGGCGAGCGGATAGAAGATGCCCGACTGCTCGCTGGCGACATCCGCGAGACGCTCGATCCAGACGGGGTGATCCGCCGTCATCGGTGTCCCGGGCAGCATCTTCAAGTGACGCATCACGCTGAGCGTCCCGTTCATCAGGACCTCGACGTCATCGCGCTCCACCGTTCCTGCGTGACCGGCTTCCACCGTCATCGAGGGCTTGCCACGTGTCGTCGCGGTGTTCTCCAGATAGCGGGAGGCGGCGGGATCGGCCGGACGGTCGGTCGAGATGATGATGTGATCCAGGCCGAAGGCGAGCACCATCGCGAGCGACGCCGCGTCCTGCGCCGCACGGCCGGTCTTCGTCCAGTACGAGTACGGGCGGAGGCTCTCGTCGATGTCGCCGCCGTGAAAGTCAATCAGGTGGTCGCTCACCTCGACCACCTGTTTCGTGATCGCGTACGACGCGCGCTCGGTTTGCGTCCCGTCCGCACGGCCCGGATACATCCGATTCATGTTCTTCGCGTCCACCGGATTGAGGTGCGGCACGATCCGTGTGAACGAGGGAACGTTCAGCAGGGGAACGATGATGACGGTGCCTGAGACCTGGGCCGCGTCGAGCTCGGTAATCAATCGCTCGAGCGCGATGATCGAGGCGTATTCGGTGCCATGCGCACCTGCGACGAGCGCGAGTACGGGTCCGGGCTTCGCGCCGTGCACGACCGCCACCGGAATCGACAGCGCTGCGTCGCTGCCGGCCGGCACATCGATCGCGCCTGTCGCGGTGTGACCGCGCGCGGCAGTCGCGGTTCCGACTGAGAACGCCTGCGCGCTTGCGTCGCGGTTTACAAAGAGCGCGATCGCGATCAGCGCGCCGACGAATGACCGTCTAGTAACCATCCTCAAAAGACGATCCGCGCGCCAACCTGTCCCACGCGCGCGGGCACAAAGCTGTCCCGCTTGCCGAAGTTTGCCGAGCGATCGTCCACTGACAGGAAGCCAATCGAGGCGTCACTGTTGAACAGATTGAAGATGTCTCCACTGAACTCGATGCGGCGCGCGTGTCCGAGCGTCAGCGTCTTCTGAATCCTCACATTGAACAGGTGCGAAGCGTCTGACGCGAGCATGTCGACGTCGCGCCTGCGCGCCCGCGGATAGCCGGTCGAAGAGCCCGCGGTCGTGGTGTTGAAAAACGGGTCCGCGACAGCGCGGCCGTTGGAGAGCACGACTCGTGGCGCCGTCGCGTTGAGCGGAAAGTCGCCAGTGAGAATGTCGAACCGCCGGCCCTGAGCGTACGTGTAGAAGACCGAGAACATCGTGTCGAACGGCAGTCGCACGAATGTCGAGATGCGGCCGTGGTGACGCGGATTCGTCCAGTCCGTATGGTCGTCTGCGGGACTGAAGCCCAAAAACTGCAGCGTGTCAGATGTGGGGTTCCACCGCGTCCTGTATCGCGATGAAATCATGTACCAGTAGCTCGAATTGATGCCCCAGGCGCCCGCAAAGTTCTTCGTGTAGAGAAACTGGATGGATCGATTCTGCTGCCACGTGTAATTCGGATTGTAGGTGTTTCGAACCGTATCGAAGTCCGGGAAGGGACAGCCGAGAAAGGCGCCGGTGACCGGGTCGCGAATCAGATTCTTGTCATCGCCGCTCTGGTAATCCCAGTTGCGCCGCCAGAGGAACGTCACACCGAGCGAGCTCGTGCCGGGCAGTTGATGCTCCCACCCTCCGCTGAACTCGTTCACGTAGGTACGGCCGTTGTGGATGCTTCCATCCGTCTCGTCGCCGTACGCGACGCCGAGCGCAAATTGTCCGGGCAGCGTTTCGTTCAACACCGGCGCGGCCGTTCTCGGGTTCGCGCGAAACGTGTCCGTGGTCAGCACGTACGGCGCATGCGACGTGCCGTCGCCGCCTCCCAGATCGAGCCACTCGTAACTGCGGTTGGCGGTCGCTCGAAACACGCCGTACTTGCCGACGTCCCATGCGATGCCGACGTTGGGCATGCCGACCGTTTGATGGAATTCGCGATCGGCGACGTTCGTCGGGAAATTCGACGGGAGGCGAGGACCAAGCACGGTCTGGCGATCCTTCGTGTAAATCGCGTTCGTCTCGACGCGCATGCCGGCTTTGATCGACACGCGACTGGTCGGCTTCCACCGATCCTGGAAATAGAAGGCGTAGTGGCGCTCGTAGGCGTCGTTGTCGATCGTGGCGCCGTTCCCCGCAAAATTACGAAGCGTGCGCCGCTCGAACAGCACGTCGGCGCTGCCGGTGGTGCCTGGCGGCCGGTAGTAGAACTCGACCGGCTGGACGTCGCTGCTCGTGACGTTGCGGATGAAGGGATAGAGATCGGCGCCGCCGCGGAACTCGTGCGAGCCGAAGCGGTTGCTGAAGAAGGTCATCGACGGCGCGAGGTAGAGCATCGAGCGATCGGCTTTGTCGATGCCGCCGAAGCCACCTTCCTGCGCAATCGTGGTCAGGTTGCCAGCGATGTTGCCCGCCGTATTCGTTTGGATGATCTTGGTCGGGCCGTCGCCGATGCCCTGCGCGGGCTCGGCATTCGACGGCTTGCTCACCATCCAGCTGCTCACGAATTGCAGCAGCCGCGTGTTGCTCATCACCCAGTTGTAGTTCGCGCCCACCAGCGGACCGCCCGTGATACGCGTGCCGAATGCGGACGGGGAACTGATCTGCATCGTGGCGCTGCTGATCCCCGTGCTGAGATTGGCGAAGTTGCGTCCCGGCTCGACCGATCCGCGAATGACCGCGTTCTTTGCGACGGTCCGGTCGTACTGGAACGTCGTCGACAGCCGATGACTCGTGTTCAATTGACTCGTGACCTTCACGAAATACAAGTTGCCCCGGCGCTCGCGCGGCACGGGCGCGTTGTTCACCGTCTGGTCCTGCTGGATGCGCCGATACGATCCGAAGAACCAGACGCGATCGCGCTTGATGGGACCGCCGAGCGTCGAGTCCGGCTGAATGTCGCGACGGTTGTTCGGCGCAATGCCCTCGACGTTGCTGTCGTTCAACCGCTTCGGGATCATGAAGAACGCAAACGATCCATGCAGATCGTTGCCTCCGCTCTTCGTCACGACGTTCATGAACTGCCCGACCATGCTCGCGCCGTCCGATGCTTCCGCGCCAAGCGCCTTGATCTCGACGTCCTGAATGGCCTCGTAGTTGAGATTGACTGCGAAGACATCGCCGCCGAATGGATCGGTGACGTCCATGCCGTCAACGCTCGTGCGCCGCTCGGATCCGGTGGCCTCCTGCGTGTCTGGACGGATGTAAACGCCCGGCACCATCAACCACACATCCTGAAAGCGGCGGCTCGTCGTGACCGGCACCGATGTCAGCGCCGTGTTGTTGATGTTGACGGAGAGACCGGCGCGTTCGGAATCGACCAGCGGGCTCTCGCCCTGCACGGTGATCGTCTCTGTCAGCGAGCCGATGGCAAGAGTGATATCC
>DASPWV010000556.1:0-3034 GCA_035637635.1 Vicinamibacterales bacterium
GATCCGCCCGTCATGGCGACCCTTGCCGGATCGATGCCGAACAGGCTCGGTCCGCGGTCGCGAATCCAGCGCCATGCGTCTCTCACGTCTTCCACGATGTCGGGGAGCTTGGTCTCTGGAGCGAGACGGTGGTCGATCGACACCACGACGAAATTTCTCTGCAGTAATGTCTTGAGGAATGTCGGCCGTGGAGAGTTCGTCCGTGATCCGAATATCAAACCGCCCCCGTGAATCCAGATCACGCAGGGCTTGCTCGCGCCCGGATTGGCGCCTATGACATCCGCCTTGATGTCGCAGCCTTCGACCGTCTTGTAGACGTAGGTTTCGCGAGCAGGAGGCGTATTCGACGAAATCGGCACCGGATCAGACACGGCTAGCGCGTACGACCTCGCATCGACGCTGGCTGACCGGGCAGCGCCAACGATTTTCCGGTGTTTACGATTTGATCGCCCTCGACGCGCAGAATGGAGATGTCGCGGTCCAGGTAGTTGCCGACATAAATGTACCGCCCATCGTTGCTGAATACCGCGCCCTCCGGCAGACCGCGCACCTCGACTTCGTTGCTGCGCGTCACTTTCTTGCCGTCGATCTTGAGGGCGACGACTTTGCCGTTCCGGTTGTAGAACCAGGCGTTTTTGGCTGCATCGTTGCCGTTCAGCAGCAGCGCTACCGCAAGTTTGCCGGTCGGGCTGATCGCGAAGCCTTCCGGTGCATCGCCAATCACGACCTTGTCGATCACGCGAGGCGGGTTCGCCTCGAGATCGATCACGGTCACCGTGTCGGCGTTGCCGTCCGATCTGCCGGCCGCTCCGTTGTCGGCGGACAGCGCGAGCTTGCCGTCAGGCGCGATATCGAAGTTGTACGGCCACAAGCCGACGGGTATGTCCTGCTTAGTATAGGCGACCTTCTCGCCGTTCACCTCGAGCAGCGCGAGCTTGTGTCCCGGAAATTTCCCCGCGATTGCGCGCTTGCCGTCCGGCGTGAACACCACGTGTGCGACCTGCTCCCCGATTGCGACGGTATCGATGAGGGTAACTTTCTTGCCCGCGATGCGCAGCACGCTGATCGAGTTGTCCGTGCGGTTGGCGATCAAGGCGAGATTGCCCGCGCGATTGATGGACATGCCGGAGGGCTGCTTGCCGACCGCGACGGTCTCGAGCAGGGCCGGCGGATTCGTGGTGAGGTCGATCACATAGAGCTTGTTGTCCGGGACCATCTTCCAGCCGGCGCCATCTTTCTCCGCGTCCATCGAGTTCGCGACCAGCGCGAGGCTCTCGTCCGGCGTGATCGCGAGATTCACCGGCGGCCCGAAAATCGAGTTCATCAGCGGCAGATTGACGAGGATCTTGGGTGCCAGCGGATCGGTGCCGATGTCGATGATCGACACGGTGTCCTTGCCCGGCCCGCTGAAGACGAACGTGCCGGCATCGCTGAAGCCGACTTTCTCATCGTTGCCGACCACCATCAGTTCGCGCTTGCCGGGCGCCGGATTCATCGCGGCACAGCCGGCGAGCGAAATCAGGCACGCGATAACGATGACGAGCTTGAGAGGTTGAAATGAGGCAGCCATGGTTCCTCCTGGGTTGAGCGCGCCAGTACGGCGCGGGCGGGGGAGCGCCGGTTTGTGATGGTGTTCTCGGATCGGAGGGCAGCTTCCCGCGTCGACGATATCACAGCATGCGGCGGGGCGCGCTCTGCGGGCGGAAAAACCGTGAAAGACGAGTTGCGGTAGTCGTTGCCTCGGGCAGCTCGTTGACAACCTGCGGCCCGTACGGGATATTGCCGCACGCCTGCCGGTATAAACGAGCAGGCCAAACGAGGAGGAGGATACGGTCATGTTCAGCAAGGTGCGTTCGGCGCAGTTGCGCGCCATGATCACGACGTGGCTCGTTGCTACCATCGCGAGTCTCGCGCCGCTCTCGCCTGCCGTCGCCGCCGACGGCATTACGCCCGAAATCCTCGCCGCGGCGAAGAACGAGGGCCAAGTCACTTACTACACGTCGGCCGACCTGGTGCTGGCTAACAAGCTAAAGGCGGCCTTCGAGGCCAAGTACGGCATCAAGGTCAACGTCCTCCGCCAGAGCTCGAGCACGATCTTCAATCGGGTGAATCAGGAATTCGATCTCGGCACCAACGCGGCCGACACCGTCGAGACGTCCGTGATGAGCCACTTCGTCGACATGAAAGCGAAGAAGATGCTCATGCCGTTCACTCCGGGGACCGCCAGCCTGATTCGCAGTCCGAAGCTCTACGACCCGGAGCACTACTGGCACGCGGTGAAGCTCGAATTGACGTCGATGAATTACAACACGGACAAGCTGAAAGGCAACGACGTGCCCAAGACGTGGAAGGATCTGCTCGATGCCAAGTACAAGGGCAAGGTGGTCCAGGGGCACATCAAGTCGAGTGGAGATACTGCGTTGATCGCCTTCAACCTGGTCAAGATGTACGGCTGGGAATATTTCGAGGCGCTGCGCAAGAACGATGTGCTGACCCTGCAGGCGTGCACGCAGGTCGAGCTGGTCGCTCGCGGCGAACGGCTCATCATGATGTGCGACTATTCGCAGCTCTTTACGGCGCGCGCGCAGAATATCCCCGTGATCGGCGCGGTGCTTCCGCAAGACGGCGTCTTCATGCTCGCGGGACCGGAGGCGATCCTGGCCAAGGCGCCGCATCCGAACGCCGCGAAAGTCCTCGTGAACTGGCTGTTCTCGCCCGAGGGCCAGATGATCTACGTGGACGGCGGGGACGCGGCTTCTGTCGACAGTCCCGACATCAAGCTTCCGCCCGACTTTCCGGACCTCAAGAAGTACAAGCTGATCGACACGGACATCGACGAGTTCAGGAAATGGCTGCCCGGAGGCGTCGAGAAGTTCACGGAACTCTTCGGCGGCTAGACTTCGCAACCTGCGTCTCGAGATGAAGCTCTGGCTCTGAACGCGGGCCTGAATCGCTTGGTCGGATCGCGGCACGCGCAGGTCCGGCCGCAGGACGCTGCGTGGATCGCTGCCGCGCTGGTTCTGGCCGCGTTGGT
>DASPWV010000557.1:0-3602 GCA_035637635.1 Vicinamibacterales bacterium
CCAATTCGGTTCCGTACGGCGTCAGTTGATAACGCAGCATCGGCAGATAACGTACGCCGGCAATCGAGAGCGCCGGGACGCGCACGTCCGTTGCACCGTTCCAGACATAGCGCGCGATGCCGTACACGGCGTAGGCGAGCATCGGATTCGCCAGACAGACGAGAGCTTCGCGTCGAAGCGTTCGCGGCGTGAGAAGCGGCGCGCCTGCCGATGCCGCCAGGCCGTTGTACTCCTGGAGAAAATCCGAAACGTCATGTCCGGGCTCTTCAGGTGCATCGCCCGTGCTTTGGATGTACGAAAACGTGTCGAGCTCGAATCCGAGATAGCGCATCGCATCGCGCGGCCGCATCCGTCCTTCAGCGACTGCGCGCTGCACGACGATGCGCGCGGCAACCGCATCGACCTCCATCCCGGCGGCGCTCACCGACAACAGTTCATAAGTCGACGGCTCG
Source organism: Vicinamibacterales bacterium (assembly GCA_035637635.1). Lineage (GTDB taxonomy): Bacteria > Acidobacteriota > Vicinamibacteria > Vicinamibacterales > UBA2999 > DASPWV01. The sequence continues at coordinate 453 of DASPWV010000557.1, forward strand.
CGGTCGAACTCGAACCACGTCTCGCCGCCACCGTGGCCATACGGCACGGGAGCGTCAATGCGATAGCCGATTGGACCGTTGAATCGCTCGCGGAGGCGAGCGCCATGCCCGAACACCTCGTGATTCGCGACAACGATCCACTGCTCCTGTGGCAGATCGAAATAGATGAATTTGAAGAAACGGTACGCGACATTCGCGGTTCGTCGCGTGACACCACGCTCCTCGAAGAGCCGCCTCGGAATAAAGTGGTCTTCGACCCGGGCGGCCACTTCGCCGGCCATAGCGCTGACGGAGGCGCCCGCACCCACGGTCATGTCGCGATCGAAAAGTACGGGCGCGGTTACCTGGCGCGCGACGGCTGGAACCGCGGTTGCCGCGCTCGACACGAGCGCGAGCATCACGGTCAGTGAGAGAGTCTCTGCGCGCACGCCAAATCGTCTGATCACCGGCAACGCCCGGTTGTCAACTCAAGTGAATTGAGGCGTTAAGACCGCCTTCGAACGAAGTACCTGTAGCTAATCCAGTCGTCTCCACAGCTTCTATCGAGCGGCCTCGCGATCACGTCACCGCCGCACGCCGCGAGAACGTCGAGGACCCGTTCGGTGTGAACGCCGTGCATGGGAAAGTGTCCGGGATCCGCAACGTTGAGATCGCCTGGCGCCACACATGGCAATTTCAACCCCGCGTCGTGGCGATCGTCCGCGGGTTGTACCGATTCACTGATGTCGAGCACGCCGGCGGCTTCCGCTTCCGGCGCGTGGCCGTCTACCGTCACGGGAAACCCGACAGCGGTAGAATTCCTATCGTCGAACCAGCGAACGCCTTCATGCGCCAGATCGAGCTGACAGACATATTCCCCCTCTTTGTCCGGCGTCTTGATCGTGAGGGCAAGATTGCACGCCTGTCCCGGCACGAGCACCGACGGAAGTGACGTGCGGCCGTCGTCGCGGATCAGCATCCGATTGCCCGTCCGATCGAGCCAGTGATTACCGAGTCGGATTGCTCCCACTTCGGGCTGCACCCATGGGAATCGACTGGTGTTTGTCACCTCAACCTCCAACGTGATTTCTACAGCCGGCCGCACCGTTCCTCTCGGCGCGCGAGGCACGCGTAGCGCTGCCTGGTACGCATCGTCTGGCATCGCCGTCGTTACCGTTTCCGGCACCGGATCGGCGGCCGTGCGCTGGTGCGACGGGAGTTGAAACACGAGCACGCCGCCGGGCGTCAGAATCCGCAGGAACTCCCGGAGGTATTCGAGCGTAAGGTCGGGGACGATGTGCTGCAGCACCAGGTTGGTGTAGACGAAGTCGAACGTCGCGTCGGGGAATGTCTCGAGGCTCGGCGCGGCATTCGCAACGTAGCTCACTCTTTCCGGAAAGCGGTTGAGGGCGGTGGCTGTGTCAATCATCCCCGGTGACACGTCGACGCCGACGACCTCCTCGAAGTGTGGAGCGAGGGCTTGCGTGAGCCGTCCGACACCGCAGCCGAAATCGAGCGCTCGTCGACGCCCGACACGCACACTGTCGGACTCGAGCTCGTAAAGGATCAGCGAAATCTCGTTCACTCCTGTTTCGAAGAAGCGCGCGACATCCCACTGCTTGTTTTCTTTGCCAGCGTCGGAAAGGACCGCCCAGAGCGGATCGCGCGCGGCATGCGCGTCCCAGAAGTTCCGGCTGTCGTCGAGCACACTCATACTTGGCCGTCTCGCGGCTCCTAACATTATCGCGGCCGGCGAGTCACTGCTGATCCGACAGACGCTAGATGGCGCGCGCCCCCGCATGATCGTCTATAAAATCGGCCGCAGATGGCGGCGCTGCATTTCATCTGCGGAAAGGCTGGATCGGGCAAGACTACACTTGCCCGAAAGCTCGGGCGCGATCTTCCGGCGGTCGTGATCTGCGAGGATGAGTGGCTTTCGCGAATTGCGGAGCCGATCAACAACCTGAGCGACTACCTGAAGGCTGCGGCAAGGTGTCGCAGCGTGCTCGCGCCACATGTCGCGGAGCTGTTGAAGCTCGGGGTGTCGGTCGTATTCGACTTTGCCGGCAACACTCGACGCGATCGACTATGGGTGCGATCCATTTTCGAAACGGCGGGCGCCGATCACGTCCTGCACTACTTGCCCGCCGCTGACGCGACATGCAGGGCGCGCGTACACCTCCGAAACGAAACGAGACCGGACGGCGTGTTTTTTGGCGTCGTGACAGACGAGCAGGTGGACGAGGTCAACCGCTACTTCGATGCGCCCGGTGTTGACGAACGATTCAACGTGGTCGAGCACGATGTCGCTGATACACTGCAGGACTCTTCTCGCTCTGGAGGAGCATCGATGACCACGCATCTCGCAGCAGACCTGGCGGTAACGCTTCCAGACGATCGTCCCGGCATGCTGTCAAAAGCGATTAGCTGCATCGGCGCGGCCGGCATCAACATCGACGGGTACAGCGAGATGAACGGCGTAGTGCACGTGTTGACGACCGATCTCGCGGCGGCGCGCCAGTGCCTGACGAACGCCGGCTTTCGCGAGGTCCAGGAGCAGGACGTCGTTGTCGTACCGGTGTCCGACGAACCGGGCGCGGCAGCGCGCGTGTTTCAGCGCATCGCCGACGCGCATATCAACGTGCGCTACAGCTACCTCGCCACGCGCAGCCGGCTCGTGATTGCGTCCAGCGATCCGAGCGGCGTGATCAAAGCCATTACCGAGTGAGCGAGAGCCGCGTCCCGATCGATCACCCCCGTTCCAGATGCTGCTTCAGGCGTGACAGCGCGTCATCCCAACCACGCGCGATGCGATCCAGACGCCGCTGACACTCCGCAAGCCGCCCCGGGTTGAGCGCCCATACGTGCTCGCGGCCGTGACGAGACCCCTCGATCACGCCTGCACCCGCGAGCACCTGCAGGTGTTTCGTCACCCCCTGACGCGTCATCGCGAACGTCTCCGCCAACGTCGAGATCGACGCTGGACCATCGTCCGACAATCGCTGCAGCAAGGCGAGGCGCGTCGGATCGCCGAGCGCAGCGAAAATCAACGCTGCGCCGGCGAGCGCCTTTTCAGCGCGCTTTTTCGACATGGTTCTTGAGCCAGACCACCACCTCCGTCCAGCCCTGGCTGTTGTCGTTGTAGACCTTGGCGCGGCGCTCCAGAGAAAT
>DASPWV010000558.1:0-5141 GCA_035637635.1 Vicinamibacterales bacterium
GTTGATATCCAAGACTTCGACTAGCCATGGCCGCCTCCCGATAAGGGCCCAATACTACTCCCGCGGGCTGCTCTCGACGCGCGTCGCGTCACGTGTGAGGTTTGCAATATGATCGTCCGCCTCAGCAGATACCATTTGCCTGGTAGAGGACGCTTCGGGTGACAAAGAACGTGAACGCTATGGATCGATCGAGAGCTGGTAGTCGCAGACGTCACGTGCGCAATGTGAGGTGGCCGTTCACAATGGCGACTGCGCTCGCGATCGCGTCGTTCGCCGGGGTGACACGAGGCGATCAGACTGTGCCGCCCGCGCTCGCGGCAAGCGCAGCCGTGGAGCAGACATCGCAAGGATCAAAGCCTGCGCTTGCCGTGGTCGAGAGCTTCGACGGGATTGGCTATGGCGTCGGCGGTGCGGAGGCGACGACACAGGCAACCGACGGGGCACGGCCGGCGTCGCGAAACCCGTCTGATAACAGCCTCGCCGTCGGCCCGGACCATATTTTTCAGATCGTCAACTCCCGACTTGCGGTGTTCACCAAGAAGGGCAAACGGTTCGACACCACGGGCCGGCTACTGTACGGCCCGATTCCGACGAATACGTTGTTCGCCGGTTTCGGAGAGGTGTGCGGGAGCCGTCCGAACGGAGATGCGGTCGTTCGCTACGACCAGTTGGCCGGGCGGTGGCTCGTGGTGATGCCGATCTTTCGGCGTGCCGTCATTCGCACGAGCAACAATGGCGGATCCGACGCGATTGCGCATCCGGGTGAGGCTGCGCGTCCGGGACAAGCGGCAGATCCCGGACCCCCCGCGCGTCCCGGACCTCCGCCGCCAGTGCCGCCGCCCCCGGCGGGACGCGGACCGGCCGCAACCCCTGGCGCGTCTGCGTCTCCGCCCAGACAGTCGCAGGGTAGCCACGCGATGTGTTACGCCATCAGCGTCGGTCCGGATCCGCTGGGGGAGTATTACCGATACGTGTTCGAGCGACCGCTGTTTCCCGATTACCCGCGGCCGGCCGTTTGGCCCGACGGTTACTACATTCCAACCAGCACGGGTGACGAAGTGATCGAAAAGCACACGTGCATCGTCGATCGCTCGAAGATGCTCGAAGGAAAGCCCGCGACCGAGCAGTGCATCGTCATCAATGGCGTGAACTTCTTGAACAACGCCGATCTCGAGGGCACCGAGCTTCCACCGCCTGGCACGCCGAACATCATGATGGCGACCGGCGGCACGCAACTCGAGTACGACATCGACGATGACGGCGTGTACGTCTGGAAGGTGCACGTCGATTGGCAGCGTCCAATCAACACGACGGTGACGGGTCCGCGCAAGATCAACGTGGCACCGTATCGCTATCTGTGTGGCGGTCAGCTTACGAGCTGCGTGTCGCAACCGGGCACCGACAGGCGCCTCGACGCGCAGGGGGACAAGATCATGGCTCGCCTGTTGTACCGCAACGTCGGCGGTCGCGAATCGATTGTTGCGGTGCATTCAGTCGACACGTCTGCGGGCGGGGGCGGCGTGCGATGGTACGAGTTTCGGTTGGACAAGAACCGCGAGGTTTACCTGCATCAGCAGAGCACGTACGCTCCCGATGGCTTCTTTCGGTGGATGGCCAGCCCGGCGATCGATCGCGCGGGAAACATCGCAATCGGCTATTCGTTTGGTGGGGACCCGAACTACCCGGGGCAGCGCTTCGCCGCGCGGCTCGCGAACGATCCGCCAGGTCTCCTGACGTTTCACGAAACCGTCCTGGCCGAAGGCGAGGCGTCACAGACCAACACGATTCGATGGGAGGACTACACGCAGACCGCGATGGATCCGGCGGACGACTGCACGATCTGGTACGTCGGCGATTTCTTCAAGAAGGACGCGCCAAGCTACTCGACGCGGATTGGCTCATTCCGGCTGCCTGATTGTCTCGGCCGTTGAGATCCGCGCTCGGCTGCGCCCTTGCAGGATCCAACCGCGTCCCCTCTTTCCGCCATCACAGCGTCGCGTTGCCAAACTCTCTTCGCGGCGAGGCCGCGCGAGTTCTTCCTCGGCGCTGGGGATTTTTCCGCGGTCGAAGTTCGTTAACCTGAAAAAAAGCCCCATCAGAGCGCCTCGCTGCGCGACATCGACGCTGGCTCGCCAGTTGCTCCGTCCCTTGATCTCAGGGGAGGAATCCCGAAGATGCCGCCAGTCCGTACGATGCGCCCGGTGTACGTCGATCGGCTGCCACCGTGCAACCACGCCTGCCCCGCCGGCGAAAACGTGCAGGCCTGGCTCGCCGAGGCACAGGCCGGCCGCTACCGTGAGGCCTGGGAGATCATCGTCGGCGACAATCCACTGCCGGCGGTCCACGGCCGCGTCTGCTATCACCCGTGTGAGGACGCGTGTAATCGTGGCGATGTGGACGATGCCGTGAGCGTCCATGCGGTCGAACGATTCCTGGGCGACCTCGCACTCGAGCACGGCTGGAATCTCACGCCTGACGAACCGCCGTCGCATCGGCGCGTGCTTGTCATCGGCGCGGGTCCGAGCGGGCTTTCAGCCGCCTGGCACCTGGCGCGCCGCGGCCACAACGTGGTGATCGTCGACGCGGGCCCGATGGCGGGCGGCATGATGCATTTCGGCATACCCAAGTACCGGCTGCCGCGCGAGGTGCTGGACGGCGAGATCGAACGCATCCGCGGCATCGGCGTCGAGATCGTGTTGAACCACACAGTCACGGATCTCATGACGGAGAAGACCGCTGGGAATTTCGACGCGGTCTTCCTCGCCGTCGGCGCGCATTTGAGCAAACGTCAGGAGATACCTGCCAGGGACGCGAGCAAGGTCTATGACGCGCTGCAGTTTCTGAAAGCAGTCGAGAGTGGGGAAGAGCAGCCGCGGATTGGCCGGCGTGTCGCCGTCTACGGCGGCGGGAATACCGCGATGGACGCCGCGCGAACGGCTGCGAGGCTTGGCGCGGAGCCGATCATCATCTATCGACGGACGCGTGAGCAGATGCCAGCGCACGACTTCGAGGCGGACGAAGCCATCGAAGAAGGCGTCAAGATCCACTGGCTGCGCACCATCAAGGCAATCGACGACACGACCGTCCGTGTGGAAGTAATGCGGCTCGACGAGAACCGCTATCCAATTTCAACCGGCGAGTTCGAGACGCTCGAAGCCGACTCCGTGATTCTCGCTCTTGGCCAGGACACCGACACAACGTTCCTGAAAAGCGTTCCCGGCGTGACGTTCGAAAAGGACGGGACCGTCATCGTTGGACGTGACATGCAGACCGGCTGCCCTGGTGTTTTCGCGGGCGGCGACATGGTGCCGTACGCGCGAACCGTGACGACCGCGGTTGGTCACGGAAAGAACGCGGCGCGCCACATTGACTCGTGGCTTCGCGGCGAGACGGAGTCGGAGCGCGCGAAGCACGAGATCGTGGTGTTCGAGATGCTGCGGCTCTGGTATCACGCCGAGGCCAGGAAGCGGGCTCAGAGGACCATCGACACCGAACGCCGCCGCCACACATTCGACGAGGTGGTTGGCGGACTCGATGGGATCGCAGCGCGCTACGAGGCGCAACGCTGCCTTTCCTGCGGCAATTGCTTCGAGTGCGATGGGTGTTACTCGGCGTGCCCCGAGCGCGCCGTCGTCAAGCTGGGCGCGGGCCGGCGGTACGAATACGACTTGAGCAAGTGCACCGGCTGCGCGATCTGTTACGACCAGTGCCCGTGCGGCGCGATCACGATGATGCCGGAACCCGTCGCGACGACTGCCGCTCACGTGTAAGCGCGGTGGCGAAAGAAGACGTCATGTCGAAACGCGTGAAAACTTTGGACGGCAACGAGGCTGCTGCTTCGATCGCCTATCGCACGAACGAGATCTGCGCCATCTATCCCATCACGCCCTCTTCGACGATGGGCGAGTTGGCTGACCAGTGGGCGTCGGAACACAAGCCCAACATCTGGGGATCGGTACCGCACGTCGTCGAGATGCAGAGCGAGGGAGGCGCCGCGGGCGCCGTGCACGGTGCGCTGCAGACCGGCGCCCTGACGACCACGTTCACGGCTTCTCAGGGCCTGCTGCTGATGATCCCCAACATGTTCAAGATCGCGGGGGAACTGACGCCGACGGTCTTCCACGTCGCTGCGCGCGCGCTGGCCGCGCAGGCGCTCTCGATCTTTGGCGATCACTCCGACGTGATGGCCGCGAGGATGACCGGCTGGGCGATGCTCTGTTCCAGCTCGGTGCAGGAAGCGCACGATCTTGCGCTCGTGGCGCAGAGCGCGACGTTGGCGTCGCGCATTCCGTTCGTGCACTTCTTCGATGGCTTCCGCACGTCGCACGAAGTCAGCAAGATTGAGATCCTCTCCGATGACGACGTGCGAGCCATGCTTGACGACGAGCTCGTGTTCGCGCATCGCGCGCGAGCGCTCGATCCAAACAGGCCCGTCGTGCGAGGCGTGGCACAGGATCCCGACGTCTACTTCCAGGGGCGGGAGACGGTAAATCCCTTCTACGCTGCCGTTCCCTCGATCGTTCAAAACTCGATGGATCGATTTGCGTCGCTGACCGGTCGACAATACCGATTGTTCGACTACTTCGGCGCCGCCGCCGCCGAGCGCGTCATCGTGCTCATGGGATCGGGTGTCGAGACCGTTCGAGAGACCGTCGATTATTTGAACAGCCGCGGCGCGAAGCTCGGAGTCGTGCAGGTCCACTTGTTCCGGCCGTTCTCGAAGAGCCATCTGCTGGATGCTGTCCCGCCTTCGGTGAAGGCAATCGCGGTGCTCGATCGAAGCAAGGAACCCGGTGCCGCCGGAGAGGCGCTCTATCAGGACGTCGTCACCGCATTTGCGGAGGCGATAGGCACCAGACGTCGCGCCGAGATGCCGCTCGTGGTCGGCGGGCGCTTCGGTCTCGCGTCAAAGGAGTTCACGCCGGCGATGGTCAAGGCAGTTTTCGATCATCTCGGCGCGGCATCGCCAGCAAATCACTTCACGGTCGGGATCACAGACGACGTGTCGAACACGAGCCTTGAGTACGATCGCGCGTTCATCACCGAAGCGCCTGACGTCGTCGGCTGCATCTTTTATGGTCTCGGTGCCGACGGCACGGTCGGAGCAAACAAGAACTCGATCAAAATCATCGGCGAGCAGA
>DASPWV010000559.1:0-1538 GCA_035637635.1 Vicinamibacterales bacterium
GCCGGTTACGAATATCCGCTGATCGCATTCATGCGACGAGCGGTCGCATTTATCCGACCGGCGATGGTTTAAGTCTCAGATGGAGGACAGTGAAAGCGACGGCCGAACGCATTCACGCGACGCGCGATCGAATCGTTCTCGCCGGGATAGAATCGCCGCTCGCGGTGACGCTGGCGATGCCGTCGGACGAGCATGGCGGCAGCAACGTGGCTCTGGCGAGCAGCAATACGATAGTCTCGGTTCCAACAAGTGTGAAGGTGAACCCCAACGCGACGACGGCAACGTTTAGCATCGCCGCCACCCCTGTCTCCGAACCAATCCCGGTCGTCCTCACTGCGTCGTACGGCGGCGTCATCCAACGCGTCCGGGTCATCGTGGCGCCGGAGAACGCGGTGACGCTTGCGTCGTTGTCGATCGTACCGGACCGGGTGATGGGAGGAACCGCCGCGAGCGGCACCGTGACCCTCAACCGTCCCGCTCCCTTCGGCGGCGTGCATGTCACCGTCGAAGCAAGGCGGCGTAATATCGTGAGCGTGCCGAATACGTTCGTCGTTCCCGAAGGCGCGAGCACCGCGTCGTTCACCATCGCCACCGGTGTTTTGCATGCGGCGCGCGAGAAATCAGTGGAGATCGTGGCCGCGTACAACAACGTCTCGGCATCGGCCACGCTGACGGTGCTGCCGTCTGGGCAAGCTGCTAAAACGCGAGCCCCGGTCGCGCTCTGCGCTTCGCTGAGCGCAATCCCCTGCGTGACGCAATCGGCCGTGCGCACGATCGCACCGCTGGGCGGCCGCGACGGCGACCCGCCGCCGCCCAGCGGTGCGACGCTCTTCGAGACGAAGTCCACGCTCTACTCGCCGGAGCTGACGTTGCTGTCGGAGACAGCGCCGTCGAGCGCGACGACGGCGGGGATCGCCTGGGATTACGTCTGGTTCGGCGGCCAACCGCTCGCCCAGCTCGAAAACGCCACCGGCAACATCCGCTGGTACTTCAACGACCACCTCGGCACGCCGCTGATCCAGACCGACGCGACCGGCCGGCCGGTCTGGCAAGCCGAGTACGAGCCCTACGGCACGATCTACGCCATCCGCCGCGGCCGCGATGAAACCAGCCATCAGCCCCTCCGCCTTCCGGGACAGACGGCCGAGGATGGCTCCGACCTTTACCAGAATGTCTTCCGATGGTATCGGGCGGGGTGGGGCCGGTATACCTCGGCAGATCCATTGCTCCTCGATACTCGTCGTGAAAACGTGTACGGATACGCGCTTGGGAATCCTCTGCGGTTCACAGATCGCTTCGGCCTGTCAGCGACACTAATCTGTCGGCCAGTCTACGGAGCCGGAGAGAGTTCCCTCGGAAAAGCCATTATCAACCTCTACCAGCCGCTCCACTGTCGCATCCGGGTGAAGTGCAACTGCCCGGAGCAGTTCGACGAGACCGTCGGTCGCGAGTTGGTGAATGGGAACTATCCCGTTACAGTCGAGGACTTCTCGTTCGCGTCGTACGGATCGCCTTGGTTTGGAACTCCAATTCAGACA
>DASPWV010000560.1:0-5786 GCA_035637635.1 Vicinamibacterales bacterium
GTGGGTTGCCGCGGCAAACGGTGCTGAACTCGACGCGACCACTTCCAACGGCCGCACCAAACACACCTTTACCGAGACCCAGCCGCTGCCGACGTATCTCTTTGCGTTCATTGCCGGCGACTTCAAAGTCGAAACGGCCGAGCGCAACGGCCGTACGTTTCACATGTTTCATCGTGAGACAGACGCCGCGAAGGTCGTCCGCAACAAGGACGCGATCTTCGATCTCCACGCGCGTGCGATTCAATACATGGAGCAGTACACCGGCATTCCGTACGCGTTCGGCAAGTTCGACTTCGTGATGATTCCCGCCTTTCAATTCGGCGGCATGGAACACGCGGGGAAGATTCTCTATAACGCACCTGCGATGCTGCTGGAGGAATCCGCGACGCAGAACCAGTTTCTCGGCCGAGCGTCCACGATCTCGCACGAGACGGCGCACATGTGGTTTGGCGATCTCGTGACCATGCAGTGGTTCAACGACGTGTGGATGAAGGAGGTGTTCGCCAACTTCATGGCGGCAAAGATCGTAAACCCGTCGTTCCCCGAGGTGAATCACGAGCTTCGATTTCTGCTCGCGCACTATCCGGGTGCCTACGAAGTCGATCGCACGGCCGGCGCGAACCCCATTCGGCAAGCGCTGGACAATCTGGACGAGGCCGGATCGCTCTACGGCAACATCATTTATCAGAAAGCGCCCATCGTCATGCGTCACCTCGAAGCGCTCATGGGCGAAGAGACCTTCCACGACGGATTGCGCGAGTACTTGAAGACGCATGCGTTTGGCAACGCCACGTGGAACGATCTCATCGACGTGCTGGACAAGCGCACGCCCGTCGACTTGAAGACGTGGAGCCACGTTTGGGTCGAGGAGCCCGGCCGGCCAAGAATTGTCACGGAGCTCGTCGTTACCGGCGGACACATAACGAAGCTTGTGTTTCGTCAATTCCCCGATCAGGGGCGCACGTCCGCGGGAGCCGTCACGAACGCACGTGAACCTGCGTCTGGAACAACCGTAAGGAACCGTCGTGAGGAACCTTCCGTGATTTGGCCCCAGGAGCTTCGCGTGACGCTCGGCTACAGAGATCGTTCGGCGCAGCTTGTCGTGCCGCTCGGGGGCGCCGTCTCCGAAGCTCGCGAGGCCGTGAGCAAGCCCGTGCCCCTCTACGTGCTTCCAAACGGCGGCGGCTGGGCGTACGGGGCCTTCGCACTCGATCCGGCGTCACTGACCTATTTGTCCACCGCGCTCCCGGACATTGCCGACCCGCTCACGCGAGGCGCCGCCTGGGTCACGTTATGGGACAACATGCTCGATCACGCGTTCCCGGCGTCCCGCTTCGTCGATTTGGCAACGAACGCATTGCCCCGCGAGACTGATGAACAACTCACCTCGCGTACGCTCGGCTATCTGCGCGCGGCGTGGTGGCGATTCCTCCAACCGGCGGAGCGGGAGACGCGGCTGGTGACGCTCGAGACCTTGCTGAAAAAGGGACTCGACACCGCAACGACGACAAGTCAAAAGTCTGCGTGGTTCAGTGCGCTGCGCGATGTCTCTCTGACGAAAGAGACGCTCGCATGGCTGCAGCGTGTCTGGGAACAGAAGGAGCCGGTCCCTGGCCTGCCGCTCGCCGAAGCCGATTACGCGTCGCTCGCACAGGAGCTCGCGGTACGTGAGGTGCCGGGATGGAAAGCCATCCTGGAGACGCAGCTCGGGCGGATGCAGAATCCGGATCGAAAGGCACGTTTTCAGTTCGTCATGCCCGCGTTGTCGGCTGATCCCGCGGAGCGTGAACGCTGGTTTCTCAGTCTCAAAGACGTCGCCAACCGTCGTCGGGAACCCTGGGTGCTCGAGGGTCTGGAGTATCTGCACCACCCCCTGCGCGCCGCGCCATCGGCGAAATACGTGCTGCCGAGTCTGCAGCTCCTGCAGGAAATTCAGCAGACCGGCGATATCTTCTTCCCGACGCGGTGGATCAACGCGACGCTCTCCGGGCACAACTCGCGCGAAGTCGCCAAGACCGTGCGGCAGTTTCTGGATACGCTGTCACCCGGATATCCCGTCCGATTGAGGAATATCATTCTGCAGGGAGCGGACGATCTGTTCCGCGCCGCGAGATGAGGCTATCTGCGGCATGACACGCGGAACTTTAGCGCGCGTGTATGCCGCCGCGAGTTCCCAGTTACCAGTTTCCAGTTCAAAGTTGAGTTCACAAGTTCCGTGTAGTTGTGAAATTGCCCCCGATCAGGATTATGCGAATCACCGGTGCTCTCGTTCTTATCGGCAGCCTGGCAACGCTTTACGCACAGCAGACGCCGCCCATCACCATTCGCGCAGCGCAAGTGATCGACGGCAAAGGCGGCGTCACGCGCAATGCGGTAGTGACCGTTCGCGGCTCGAAGATCCACAAAGCTGCGCCTTCAGCAGGTGCCGTTACAAGCAGCGTTTCCTCGGCATCGGGAACTACACGGAGGAAGGATTCGGCGCGATGGAAAAGGCGATGGCCATGTTCACGATGGCGCTGAAGACGCCGCGGTTGAAGATGGTGATGGGGACCGACGCCGTCGCCGGTGCGCATGGCCAGGACATCCGCGAGACCCTCGAGCGCGTAAAGAGCGGCCAGAAGCCGATGGACGCCATTGTGCAGCTGACGTCGGCAGGCGCGGAGTCGATGAACCTGCAGGGGACAACCGGATCGATCACGCCGGGTCTCGAAGCGGATCTCGTGGCAGTCGACGGCGATCCGCTGCAGGACATCACCGCGCTTCAGCGGGTGCGGTTTGTGATGAAGGGCGGGAACGTCTACAAGAACGTGCGGTAATCAGGACGAGGCCTCGAAGGTTATTCACGCGCGGCTTCGCGTGCGGTGAAACGCGCCGACAAACCCCGTCGCAGCCAGGAAAAATGCGTTTCCAGCCGTGGCGGTCGCCATCAGCATGACAACTCGTCAGGCTGTCCCGTCGTGGGTTGTACGATCTCGGCAAATCCACCGGATCTGCCAGAGCGGCTTCCAACGCATTTTTCGGCCATCCTGAAACTGGCCGCTTCGAGGGTTTTCGGCTCGTTTCACCGCCCGCGTGCGCCCTTTGTGAATAATCTGAGCGACCCCGGCACTACCGGTCTCGCCTCGCGCCCACACCATCGTGTAGTGGCGGCCCTTCAGGGCCGCCGTCGCTTGAAAACGCGCGCAGTGCGGAGCTTATTCAGTCCCCAACGTGTGCGTCTCGAAACGCGTCCGAATGTATTCGCGCGCGCGCTCAGGCGGCAGCTTCACCGTCCCCGGCCCGCTCCTCACAAAGAAATCGCCGTCGGGCACGCTTTCCATTCCCTTCCACTTCAGAAACACGGGTTCCGGACTGCGCTGGCAACTGACCACGCACACGGTTTTGCCGTGCACGATCTGCATCTTCGGGTCGATGCACATACCCGCACGATCGCCGAGGCCGTTTCGAACGACCTGTGCGAGATGGCGCATGAACTTGACCAGGCCAACCGCGCCGTCCTTTGGATCACGCTTGGTCGTGTCAATCCATGCGTCGGGAACGTGGGCCTTTATCTCGCGATCGAAGAACGCCTCGACGCTATCGCTCAACGGCACGCTCTCGGTGTCACGAAGGTCCGGATCCGGCTCGGGTTCGCCGCGCGTGTCGCGGCAGATCGCAGCCCTCTCGTCGCGCTCGGACAGGCCGGAGACGATCGCCTTCCTCGCCGGACTCGACGCCTTCAGACCGCCCGCCTGAAACGCGCGATCGAGTGCAATTTCAAACTCGTCGCGATTGCTAAAGAACGTCGCTGGCATCCCGCGCAGGAGGTTGCGGATTGCTTCCTAGCAACGCGCGCCCTTCCGCCTGCTCCCGCGGGCCCGCCTCGCCCTTCTTCTTGGATTGGGCGAGCGTCTGAAAACCCTTTTCGTCTTCGAGTCGCGCGATTCTCTCGGGACTCGCCTGGAAATTGAGCCGCAGCGGCCGCTCCACCGTGATCTTTCGAAACCCGAAGTGCGTCGTCGGGAATATCCGGCTGACCACGACCTCTTCCGCCTTTCCGTCTTTCGTAACCATGCGCGTCTCGCCGTCCTTGAAAGCGCTGAGGATGTTGAGGATGTCCAGGGCGCGTTCGCGCGGGATCTCGCGGCGTTTGTCGCCAGGCTCTTGCGCATCGGCACCCAGAACGACGTCGCGTCGATCAACTGCACCTTGCCGCGGCGCTCGCACGCAAACCCGGAAGCCTTGCGAAGCTGCGCATCCGGATCCTGCAGTCCCTTGCCTCGAAGCTCCGCTTGCCGCCTGAGCACCTTCTCTTTCGAATGGGCGAGCACGCAACCGAGGCGGCGCAACACGGTGAGCGGCAGAATCACGTCCTGATACTTGCCGCGCTTGAATGTGTCGCGAATCAGATCTGCGACACCCCAAAGAAACTGACAATCTCGCCGTGATTCAATTCGATTGCTCCGGCGCGCGATAAAGGTGTCCGCCTTTCATCACCATCTTCACGCGTCTGAGCGCTTTGATATCGCGTGTGGGATCGCCCTCCACACCGATCAAGTCCGCAAGCAGCCCCTGCTTGACTGATCCGAGCCGATCATCCAGATGAAACAGCCGCGCATTGCCTGACGTCGCGATCCGCACGGCATCGCCGAGCGGCAAACCGTAGTCGACCATGATTTCCAGCTCGCGCACGTTATCGCCATGCGCGAACACACCCACATCACCGCCAAAGCACATGGCAACGCCGGCGGCGAGCGCCGCCTTGAACGTCTGTCGCTTGGCTGCGATCCGTGCGGGCTCGGGATCGACGCCCTTCTTCCATCCCGCGTACTGGGCCGTCGCGTCACCGGCGGCGACCGTCGGGCAATAGCCGACGTGCTTGTCGACCATCATCTTCCACATCTCAGGCGTACCGTTGTCGCCGTGCTCGATTGTTTCAACACCCGCTTCAATGGCGCGGCGCATCCCTTCCGGCGTCGACGCATGCGCCGCGACCGGACGCCCGCTGCTGCGCGCGACTTCAACGATCCGACGGAGCTCGTCGAGCGTGAACGTTGGTCGTGTTTCTCCGTTCGGGCCCCAGCGGTAGTCCGCGTAGACCTTGATGAAATCGACGCCGTGGCCAATCTGCTCGCGTGCGACCCGCGTGACGTCATCGAGGCCGCTCGCCTCCTGCGCGCCTTGCGGCACCGTCCACTCGGACGCAAACCCCTTCGGCCCGTAACTGCCTGTCGCCACCATCGCAGGCCCGGCCACGATCATTCGCGGACCGGGAACGATGCCTTCGTCGATTGCCCGCTTCAATCCGACGTCCGCATAACCTGCGCCTTCGGTCCCGAGATCGCGCACCGTCGTAATCCCCGCCATCAACGTTCGTTCCGCATGCCCCACGGCGCGGGCGACGCGTAGCGCAAGCGGCTCGCGTGCGACCTGATCGTTCCACGGCGTCTCGTTATACGGGTGGAGCAAGAGATGCGAGTGGCCTTCGATGAGACCCGGCATGAGCGTCATGCCCGCGAGCTTGATGGTCCGCGCGCCCGCTGGAGACGTGCTCGCAGCGGGTCCGGCACCTTCAATGCGCTGGCCACGAACGACGACGACCCAGCCCGTTTGCATATTCTGGCCGTCGAACACGCGATCGGCGACAAGCGCCAGCGGCGCCGCGTCCGGCGGGCCCTGCGCGTGCGCATGCCCGAATGCGAATGCAAGTAGTGCGATTGCCGTGAGACACGCAGTGCGCGTCATAGGGCCTCCAGATCCATCTGTGTCTATCTGCGTCTATCTGCGTCTATCTGCGTCTATCTGCG
>DASPWV010000561.1:0-6404 GCA_035637635.1 Vicinamibacterales bacterium
CGGCTTCCGATCCGGACGCGGCCGTGAGCACACGGAAGCCGGCGTTGCTCAACACCGTGCGAATCAGCATCCGCACCGCCTCTTCGTCTTCGGCGACCAGTACCGTTCCTTCCAGGTCGCCGACGCGTCGTGGCGCAGGGCGTGGAGTTGTCGCCGCATCCGCTGGTTGGGCGGCGACAGGCAAATAGACGCGGAACGTCGTGCCCTTGGATACTCCTGTTTCGACGTCGATTGCGCCGTTGCTCTGCTTCAGGATGCCGTATACGGTCGAGAGCCCGAGGCCGGTGCCTTGTCCTGGCGGCTTGGTCGTGAAGAACGGTTCGAAGATCCGCGCGCGCGTTGCATCGTCCATCCCAAGGCCGCTGTCTCTTACCGACAGCACGACATATCGCCCCGGTTGCGCTTGCAGGCGAGCCGCGTCAGTCGCCGATAGCTCGTAAGCTGTGGTCGTGAGCTCGAGCGTGCCGCCATTTGGCATGGCGTCCCGCGCGTTCACCACGAGGTTCATCACAACCTGCTCGAACTGCCCGGGATCTACCCGCACTTTTCCGATGCGTTCGCCCGTCATCGATAGTTGAACGTCTTCGCCAACCAGTTGACGCAACATCGGCATCATCGAATCGAGCGACTCGGTTGCATCGATCAAGCGCGGGGAGAGCACCTGCTGGCGACTGAACGCAAGCAGTTGTCTGGTAAAGCGGGCCGCGCGCTCGGCAGCCTGCTTCACCTGTTCGAGCTCGAATCGCACGAGGCCCGAGCCTTCGTTTACCTTTTCCAGCGCGAGACCGGCGAATCCCAGAATGGCGGTGAGGAGATTGTTGAAGTCGTGCGCAATGCCGCCCGCGAGTCGGCCGACGGCCTCCATCTTCTGCGCCTGTTGCAACTGCAGCTCGACGGCTTGACGTGCCTCGCGTTCCTCTCGCGCTTGCCGCCGAAGCTCGGCGTCGCCGAGCTCGCGTTCAATGGCAGGGGCGAGTCGCGCGAGATTGTTCTTGAGGACGTAATCGTGCGCGCCGGCGCGCATCGCCTCAACGGCCATGTCTTCGCCGATTGTGCCCGACACGATGATGAACGGGCAGTCAGGATCCTGCTGCTTGAGCACGCGAAGCGCGTCGAACGAGGAGAAGCGGGGCATCGAGTGATCGCTCACGACGACATCCCACTTGGCGTTGCGGATGGCGTTTTCGAAATCGTCCAGGGTGTCTACGCGAAACGATTCGACCTCGTAGCCAGCACGTTGCAGGTGCCGCAGCAGCAGCGCAGCGTCATCGCGATTGTCTTCAACGAATAGAACGCGCAGTGTGCCACGAGCTCCGGCTTCTGCCATTCGAGTCAGCTCCCGGGGTAGGTCGTCGCACGCCGCGCAGTCGGGATGACGATGAGCTCGGCCATTCTGCTCCGTTTCTACTTTTCGGCGATTGCGTAGAGGAATTTATAGCCGCGCAGGTACAGGTCGCCGTCGACCAGCGCGGGCGATGCGTCAAATCCATCGTCCAGCAGGTTTTCTGCCAGCACCTCGAACTGGCTGCCGTGTTTCAAAACGACGGTTGTGCCATCCCGTCCCGCGATGTATATCCGGCCGGCGGCAGCCACCGGCGACGAGAAGACATTGGGCGCCTTTTCAAGCCGCCGCAGCTGGTAAAGCGACTTGCCCGTCTGCGCGTCGAAGGCTGACAGCAAACCGTTGTTTGTTTTCAGGATATAGAGCACCCCATCATAGATAAGCGGCGAAGGAACGTAGGGCGTATCGCGATTCAACGTCCAGAGCACGTGTCCCGTGTTCGTAATATCGCCGTTGGCTCCTTCCAACTTGATGGCTTTCAAGCTATTCCCCTGAAAGCCGCTGGTGGCGAAGACGATCCCGTTCTCGGCGACTGGTGACGGAATCGGGTTCATGGTCAAGCCCGCGGTTTCCCACACGGTTTTGCCGGTCGCGAGATCGTAGCTGCGCAACCGTTTCATGCCCGGCACGATCACCTGCGCGCGACCGTCTTGCTCCACGATGAGCGGTGTGGCCCAGGTGTCGATCTCGTCGCGATTCACTCGCCACAGCTCCTGTCCGTTTCGCTTATCGAGCGCGACGATGAATGATTGGCCGCCTAGATGGTCCCAGACGACGACAATAGTGTTGCGGTGAAGGGCGGGCGTCGACCCTTCGCCGAACTGGTTACGCATCCGCTTGTCGCCGAGATCCTTTTCCCAGACAAGTGTGCCGTTGAGGTCGTAGCAGTAGATGCCAAATGATTCGAAATACGCGATTACGTGCTCACCGTCCGTGATTGGCGAACCTGATGACCAGGTGCCGTTCTCGAAATGCGACGCCTCGTGAGGCGACTGTTCGCGCGCGGTTCTTTCCCAGACGACTCTGCCGCTCTGACGATCGATCGCGAATAGTTTGAACGCGTGCGGAGGGCGTGGAGTGACGCCGCCGAGCGGCCGGTGTGAGCCGTCGCCGGACACACCCACGGGAACGGCCGTCTGCAGGTAGATGCGATCGCCCCACACAACGGGCGACGACGATCCGCGTCCCGGGATCTCGATCTTCCACTTGATGTTTTTCGTTTCGCTCCACTTCACGGGAGGGTTGGCCTGCCGCGAGACACCGGTCGCATAAGGCCCCCGCCACTGCGGCCAGTATTTTTCCCGCTCATCTGCGGAGACATGGCTGCTGAGCCATGCGAGAAGGACGATCGCCGTCACACGACCGAGGCGCAGTCGCATAGCGGCAGTCTACGACACGAGCGAAAGATCGGTTCGAGCGAATCTCGAATCTCGAGCCTTCCAAACTGGAATCGTTTATGAATGGGTGACGCGTTGTGCAGGAACGCGCTCCTTCGGAAACCGAACTGACCGAGACCGAAAAGCACGCCAATGTCATCCGTCTCGTCTTCGACGGCGACGAGAGGCGATTTCAGCGCTTCTGCGGCGCGGTTCGCGATGCTATTCCAGTTGGCGTGGGCGCGGTGATCCGCGGCAGTGCGGTGACAGGTCAGCGGTGGAAAGATGGGGAGCCGTTTGATTCAAGAGGCCCCGGCACGAGCGATCTCGATCTCACGCTCGTTGGCGGCGAGGCGCTCAAGCTCTTCCGTCTCGAGGGGTTCTACGTACCGGGCCTGCACTCACGCCCACTGAGCGACGCCGACGACGACATCGCGCCGGATCTGGTGCCGGTGCGAGCCAAGCTGGTCGCGATGGTCGGCAGACCCGTAAACATTCAGGCGACCGCCGATCTGGTGATGTTCCTTCGCGGCGACCTCCTGGGCCAACCGTACCTGACAATCGTGGCCCGAGAAGACACGACAGACGAAAACCGCTTGCGAACCGAGAAGCGTACGGAGCCTCCCGCAACGGGCGTATCTGAAGTGTCGTGATCCTCAAGCTGCTGACCTACAACATTCGGCATGGCGGCGTCGGCCGGGAACGCGCGCTCGCGTCAGTGATCAACGGTGAAGCGCCCGATCTCGTGATGTTGCAGGAAGCCCGGCGCCCCGACGTTGTTCAACGCCTGGCGCGCGCAACGGGAATGGCGACGGCGATAGCCGCGCCGGGACGATCGGTGGCGTGCATCAGTCGCGTGCCGGTCGCCCGGTACAAGTGGGTGAGACCACTGTTCTCGCAACACGCGTTTCTCGAAGTGGTCCTCGACGCGGCCGATGTTCGAATCTTCGGCGTCCACTTGAGCGCCGTACACGCGGCATGGACCGAGCGCCGCCGAGTGCGAGAGCTGCGGTCGCTTTTGAACGCCACGACCAAGCACGCCGAGGGCTTTCATTTTCTCGTCGGCGACTTCAACACGCTTGCTCCGAACGAAGCGCTCGACGTGACGCGATTGCCGTATCGGCTGCGTGTTCTGGTGTGGCTGTCAGGTGGTCGAATCCGATGGCAAACCATTGCAATCATGCTGGGCGCGAATTACGTCGACGCGTTTCGCACCTTCGATCCTGCGAACGCGGGATTTACCTTTCCGACGTGGGATCCGCATATCCGTCTCGATTACGCCTTCCTTCCAAAGCGATTTGCCGAACGCCTCGCGTCGTGCGCCGTCGTCCGTGAGAATCCGGACACTAGACAAGCATCCGATCACTTCCCGCTGCGAATCGACGTGAACTGCTAGGTCTTTTAACCGACCCCAATCGTGGTAGCTCCGCTACCATCGCGCGAAGCTTTTACAAAACGCGCACGCGGCCGTTCACGCTCGTATTCGCGATTTTCGCCCGAAATTTCGCTCGGCACGGAACTTGATTTTCTCAGCTATAGATGCGCCCGCTGAGCTGTGGAATCGAGCGAGCGGGTTGAAGGAGAGCACCGTGAAGGGCAACAGGCTTCTGGACGATCTGAAGGCAACGGAGTATCAGACGTTGCTGCCGCATCTCCAGGAAATGTCGATCGAACGCGGACGTCTGATCGCTGAAGCAGGCGCGCCGCTTCCGTATTTGTACTTTCCTATCGAAGGTGTGTTGTCTCTCGTGGGCGTGACCGAAAGCGGTTCGACCGTTGAAGTCGCGGATGTCGGGCGCGACGGCGTAGCCACGGTGTCGGCAATCTTTGGTAAAGGTCGGTTGCCGTTCAACGTCATTACGAAAATTGCCGGACGTGCGCTGCGTCTGCCCACCGAGCTCGTGGCGCGTCAAGTGCGTGAATGTGGTGAGCTCCACGAACGTCTGCTTGCAGCCGCCGAATCGGTGATTGCGCAAATCAGCCAGTCAGCAGTCTGCAATCGCTATCACAACGCCAAACAGCGGCTCGCACGATGGCTGTTGACTACGGCGGATCGCGCGGAAAATCTCGCGCTCCCGCTCACGCATGAATTCATGTCGTCGATGGTCGGAGGACCGCGAAGCGCGGTGACGGAGGCCTCGGCAGAGCTTAGGGCTGCGGGCGCCATTGAATATTCGAGGGCGCTGCTCGAAATCCGCGCGGTCGAACTGCTCCGCGGCGAGAGCTGCGAGTGTTACGAGCGTGTGCGCTGGGGCGCGTCCGAGGTTTCCCAGCGGTAGTAGCGCTTCCATCAGCTTTTGTCGGTTTCAGACTGACAGCTGTGCCTTGCCGTGTCACCGTGTCGCCGTCCAATTCCATCGCGGGCTGTCCCCCGCCGCTGAGCACAGCGGGGGACGTCCCGCGAGTATCTTGGCAGAGGGACGCGGTCATGTCGGAGGTTTCCGGCAATCAAATACTGGGCAAGCTCGACCCAAGAGAGTACGCGCTTCTTCGCCCCCATCTCGTGGAAGTGCAGCTCGACGCGGGGACGGTAATCGTCGAGGCGGGCCAATTCGCGGAGTTTGTCTACTTTCCGATAGACGTCGTGCTGTCGCTCGTCGGCGCGACGGAATCCGGCGCAACTGTCGAAGTGGCGGTGGTTGGACGTGAGGGCGTGGCGAGCGTGTCGGCCGTTTTAGGCCGTAACCGGCTGCCGTTCCGCATCGTCACGCAGGCATCCGGCCGGGCGTGGCGCGCGCCAACCGAAGTTGTCGTCAAACAACTGCGCGAATGTACAGATCTCCACGAGCGGCTCCTGGATTACTCGGCCTCGGTGATCTTTCAGGTGGGGCAGTCGGCCATCTGCAATCGATTTCACAACGCGCGGCAACGGCTGGCTCGATGGCTCCTCATGACCATCGATCGCGCAGGCGCGCGCGAGCTTCCACTCACACACGAATTCATCTCCTACATGGTCGGCGGTCCTCGGAGCGCCGTTACCGAAGCGGCTGCGGCCCTGCGCGAATGCGGCGCAATTGATTACCGCCGCGGGCTGCTCTCGGTCAGAAACCTCGCGCGACTCGAGCAGGAAGCGTGCGAGTGCTATCGAGCGGTTCGCGATCTCAACGCGCCGGCGTCCTGATCTTCTGCCGCGGGCGATTTCATTACGAAGGTTTTCGTTGCATATACGAACTGGTTCGTATATAGTGCGCCTTCATGCGACGAGTTCTTCCGAAACCGACGGATGCAGAGTTGGCCATCCTGCGTGTGCTCTGGGAACGTGGGCCCTGCACCGTGCGGCAAGTCCACGAGGTGCTTGCGGACACGCGCGACACGGGCTACACGACCACCTTGAAACTGATGCAGATCATGGCTGACAAGGGCTTGGCCACGCGCAATGAGTCCGCGCGCACACACATCTATACGGCAGCGGTTGGCGAAGAACAGACGCAGCGACAACTTGTGAAGGATCTCGTCGATCGCGCATTCGGCGGATCGGCGGCGACGCTGGTTCTTCGTGCGCTCAGTGCAGAAGGTACCAGTCGCGAAGAGCTGCGTGAGATTCGACGGCTCATCGACGAACATCGGGAGAAACGCTCATGAACGATTTCAACGTTCTGGTTCAGGAGCCTTCGCTGCAGGCGCTTGCCTGGACGCTTCTGCATTTTTTGTGGCAGGGCGCCGCGCTCGGCTGCGGCGCATGCTTC
>DASPWV010000562.1:0-4087 GCA_035637635.1 Vicinamibacterales bacterium
TCGACTTCGGCGTACACGTCCGGATCGTAGCCGAGCCACGTGCTGGCCGATTCCACTCGAACGCCTGCCGGGACGAACTGGTCGTAGCGCGGGAGCAGGATCTGGCCGCTGCCGCGCTCGTGAATGACAATCTTCGTTGGCTTCACGCCGACGACCATCAGGTTGCGCGTGATCTCCGCTACCACCTCCGGCATCGACATCGCGCCCGGCGCGCCTGACGCGTTGACTTTGATGCCGACGAAATCATCGGCGTTGAAGAAGCGCGCCCAACTGTCGCGCGTGTCCTTGTCTCCGGTCAGCGTCGTCATCCCCTGCGCGATCATCTCTTTCACCGTGGGGACATCAACCTTCTCGGTGACTTCGTCGATGCAGCGCGGCGAATGCACGGTGACGACCCGACCGGGATAGCGTCCAGGCAAGCCGGACCCTGGCTCCGGTTTGTACTTGGTGACGATCCGATAGTGAGGAATCGGCCGTACCTGCAGCGCGTTCAGTGCAGGCATAGCCGCCATCGCGGCCAGAAATTCGCGGCGATCCATGCTCGGTGTCTCCCTCAGAAGTAATACTTCGCCACGAGCTGCACGATGCGCGCGTCGTTGACCGTTGTCGTGATCGTGCCGAAGGCCTGGCTCTGAATGTTCGCAACCGGCGGCCCGAAGTTCGGATGATTGAACGCGTTGAACATTTCACCGCGGAAGAGCAAGTACTGGCGGCCGAACGTTGCGAAGCGCTTGCTCACGGACAAATCAGTGTTCCAGTAGCCGGGCGCGCGCAGGATGCCGATGCCGGAATCGCCGAAGGTGCCGAGCGGCGCGGTGACGAATGCGGAGCGATCGATCCACCGATCCAGCGTCGGGTGATCCACCTTCCCACTGCCGATGCGGTTGGGCCGCTCCGTCGAGCGCGACGCCTGTAGCGACGGATTGGCCGAGTCAATCACGGTGATCGGATAACCGGTATGTGCCGTGACGGCAAAGCTCAATGACCAGCCGCCAGCGACCGCGTCGAGCGCGCGATTCCAACTGCTGCCCCACTGACGCTCCCTCCCAAACGGCAGGTCGTAGTTGCCAGCCACGGAGGCGATGTGCCGCGCGTCGAAGTACGCCGGTCCGTAGTTGTCCTCGAGGTCACGGCTATTGACAGGCGTCGAGGTCGACGTGCCGGCGGCCACGCCGCCAGAGCCGAAGAACCCGCGGCTGTTCGAGTTGGCCTTGCTCAACGTGTAGTTTGCGCTGAAGTCGAGTCCCTGCCACAGCCGTTGCTTGAAGGTCGTTTGCAGCGCGTCGTATTCGCTGTGGAACCCGCGCGAGATCGTCGTGATGAGAAACGTGATATCCGGGTTGAATGGGTACAGCGGTCGTCGCTGCTGCGAAGGCAGCCAGGTGAGTGGGTTGCCCGTACCAGGAAGCGGCTGATTCGCATCGATTGTGTTGATGACGTTTGTCGATCGGCTGCCCACATATCCGATGTTGACCGACGACTTCGACCCGAGTAAGTACTCGACGAACGCGTTGAATTGCTGCGTGAACTGCGGCCGGATCTTCGAATCCCAGGCACGGAGCTGACCCGATATGCGGTCGAGCGGCTGCAGCCCCTCAAATCCGGTGGCGATCGACCCGGGACCAGTCGTGGTGTCGTACCGTACCTGCGATTCGAAGAAATACGGTGGGTTGAGCGGCAGCCGCTGATTCGCGCCCGTCCCTTCCATGTACTGGGAGATGGCATATCCGCCGCGGTACACCCAGCGCTCACCCTGGCGATAGGCAAATCCGATTCGCGGCTCCCACCCGCCATAAAACGGATCGTACAGCGCTCGGCTGTTCCCGTTCTTTCCCGCGAGCAGAAGCGTCGCGTTCGTCAAATCGATGTTGGCCTGCCGGTCGTCCTTCTCCACCAATGGCGACGTGAAGGCCCACCGCAGGCCGATGTTCAGAGTCATGTTGTCAGTCAACTTGAAGTCGTCCGCCGCGTACGCGGCGATGCGGTGCTGAAGATGCGTCCACGCCTCGGACTGCGAACCGCGACCTTTCTGGGACACCTGATCCAGCAGGAAGTCCGCGAACTGCGCACCCGTGAAGTTGAACGTCTCGTACGAGATGAACCCGTTTCGGCCGTTGTTGCCCGGATACTCCGACTTGCTCCGGTAGTAGTTCCACGACCCACCCAGCTTCAACGTGTGTCGGCCCCGCAGCCACGTGAGCCGCTCGTTCACTTGATACACCTGGTTGTAGTTGTTGGTGCCGGTCTCGGCATTGCCGATCGCGGTGATGTTGTTTCCCATCTCGATCCGAGGGAGACCTCGGAGCGACTGCGAGCCACCAATTCCGAGTCGCGTATTCAGTTTCCCGAGGCCGAGCGGATCGAGCGGGTCGCTGAGGGATTGCGTGTCGCTGTACCCGACGAGCAGGTCGTTGACGACGGCGCTGCCGATAATGCGGTTCCAGTTCGCCCCCATGCTCCACGAGGGGTTGTTGGACGAGGAGGTGAACGCCAGCGGTATCACCGTCTCTGACGCACCGGCATCCGCCGCCTGTCTCGAATACCGCACGTAGACCTTGTCTCGCGTCGACACGTTCGCGTCGATCTTGATGTCGAACTGGTCTGTCTTTTCTTTGGAGGCGGTTATGCCGCGGTAGTTCTGACGGAAGTCACTAAGGGGGCGGCTGACGTTGGGCAGCGGGTACAGCGAGGTATCCGCGAAGAGATTGCGCACGAACGTGCTGAACCGGCTGACTGGAATCTGGTTGTTCGGAAAAGGCTGGCCGGTCAGCGGGTCTCTAATGATGAAGCGCGGAAGCAGGCTGCTCAGGTCGCCGCGCCGCCACTCTTCGGGTACGACCGTCGTGAACGAATCCGTCGGAGGGGTCTTGTCGCGGCCACCTTGATAGTCGCCAAAGAAGAACAGCTTGTTACGAAATACTGGGCCGCCGAGTGTGCCGCCCGCAATATTGCGTGAGAACTCCGACTTCTTCCCCCCTGCCCTGTTGGTGGCCCACGGCGTCGCGGCGAGCTTGTTGTCGCGCCAATAGTAGAACCCATTCCCGTGCAACTGGTTCGTCCCCGATTTGATGACCATGCTGACGACGGCGCCCGCGACGTTGCCGAGCTCGGCGGAGTAATTGAGCGTCTCGACGCTCACCTGTTCGACGGCATCGGGACTCGGTTGGTACGCGATGCCGTTGTTGATGGCCTCGTTCGTGTCGACCCCGTCGATCGTGAAATTGTTCGACTGCTGTTGCTGGCCGTTCACGAAAGGACGCCCGGCTGCCCTCAGGCCGTTGAATGTCGCCATACTCGGCTGTGTCGTCCCCGCCGTATAGAGCGTGAGCGCCGACAGATTTCTGCCCTGGACGGGCAGTTGCTCGATCTGCTCACGTTCGAGCTTCGTGCCGACAACCGCGTTCTCCGTCTGCAGCAACGCGCCGGTTGCCACGACCTCGACTCGCTCTTCGACGGCGCCGACCGCCAACTTGAAGTCAACGCGCGCGGTTTGGGCGGCAGACAGCGTGACCGTTGACTGGGTGCTCTTGAACCCTTGCAGTTCCACCGAGATGATGTACACACCAATCGGGACACTCGTGACGATGTAGTTGCCGGCGGCGTTGGTCACGCCGGTGTAAGCGATGTTCGTCGCCTGATTCGTCGCCGTGACCGTGACGCCCGGCACCGCCGCGCCAGACTCATCGGAAACAATGCCGGTGACAGTCGCAAGGCCGGTCTGCCCCGCTGCCGCCAGCGGCAGGACGAGTCCGGTCAGCGCAACGAGACTCAGGCGCAACACGCACTTGAGAAGCGCACTCATGACCACTCCTTCTTGCAGCAGCCGTCATGCAACCGGTGATGAATTACCGCGCGCGAAGATCGACCATCGCGATCGTCACGAAGGACGGAACGGAAAACTCCGTTGTCTTTCCCGGATTGTCGACGTCGGTCAACTTCGCGTCTGCCTCGGTTCCGTAGGCCGCAAACGCCACCGGCTCATAGCGCCCAACGACGCGCACGCGAATACTCGGTTGACCACGTTGCTGTCGCCCTCGGCCGCCGTACGACAACAGGTACAGCCGCAGTCGTGTTCCATCGCCAGTAA
>DASPWV010000563.1:0-5007 GCA_035637635.1 Vicinamibacterales bacterium
TTCTCGGGTAACCCGTGCGCCGTTCATCTGGCGCATCGGCTACACGCTTCTCGCGAGTGATACGGTACGCCGCGCCTGCGCGATAGCGCTCCGAGCGATCAAAGCGGTGTTTGGTATCGCGGCGGCGCAGGCGGTTCTCGAGCGTATGGCGGCTGCGGTCGTCTGGTCCGGATGGCCACGCCGCATTCACGGCTGGGTCAACATTCGCGCCTCGTCGTTTTATTCGGAGATGAGGCGAGCGGTCTCTCCCGCGGCCGCTTGCATTGCGCGCCGACCGCCTGAGTCCCGTGCGGTGATGCGCGTTGGAGTGTTTGGTGCTTTTCGAGGCCTGCTCAGTTTTCAGTCGCGGTTCTTCCAGGCGAAGCCCACATGCGTTCAGCTGTACGCGTATGACGTCGAGTACGACGGCGGAACCGCGCCGTATCTCGAATCGATGGTCGACGGTTATCGTGCGGTTCGTCTGAAGGGAACCGTCGAAAGCGTCGAGAACGTTGCGGCAATGATGGTCGGCGATCGACTCGACATGTTGATCAACGTCTACGCCAAACGTGATGCACAGGATCTTCTGGACCGTATCGACGTGCCATGCGTCGCCCACATCTGCACCGGGTCCGACTTGCTGCACCACGATGGCGTGAGCTTCCAAATCTATCCTCAGCCCTCGGCCGACTTCTTCCCCTTGGACGAGCGGCTGTTTTGCGCGGTCACCGAAAGCCCTGTCGGCCGGCACACCGTCTACGACGGCTGGATTCTGTACGATCCGCGCGATATCGACGTTCGACAAGCCGTCGTGCCGTGGCGCGCGCGCGAGCCGCTCATCGTCTGTCATGGATCCCTTTACAAGATCAGCGCCCCAGCATTTCTGAATGGCGTGATGGATTTGATGGAAGCGGATTCATCGCTCGAGTTCGTATTCATGGGGCCCGATCATCGCGGAGCGCTGGAACAGATCAGCGCCAGCATTGGTAGTCGTGGCCTCTCACCGCGAGCGCATTATCTCGGCGTCTTCAGTCACTTGCGCGCCGAGCACGGAGAAATCGAGTCGGACGGGTGGTGGCAGCTTTGCGATTTGCTGCGGCGCGCGCGGCTGTGGCCCGATCCGTGGCCGGTCGGCGCAGGATCGGCGCGCTTCGAGGCGTACTTGCTTGGAGCACCAAGCGTTCACATGGGCCTGCGCACGGACCCTGCCGTGTGGGGGCAATCGCAGCCTGCGGTCATCGACGTGCCAGCCCTGCACGTCGATGAAGGCACGGCCTTCACGCCAGCGGATTACCGTCGACTGTGCGAGCGTGCCCTTTACGACAATGAGTTTGCCGACAGGCTGGCGGCAGCACAGGTCGGCGTCGCGCGCCGCGTGAGCGATGCGTCCGCCTTCTGGGCACAGCTGATGGCGCGTCACGAGCATTGGTTGCAGAGTCGCGGCCACCGTCTCGAAGTCGTGCCTTCCTGACGGGAGGGTTGAGACACCGTGCGCGTATTCATCACCGGCGGAACCGGATTTATTGGATCGCACCTCGCCGAACTGCTTCAGCAGCGCGGCCATGAGGTGCGCATCATCGATAACTATGAGACAGGCCGCCGCGATACGCTTGCGCAGCCCATGGAGCGGCTTGAAATCATCGAAGGAGACATCAGCGATTCCGCCGTCGTCGAGTCAACACTCACCGCCTTTCGACCTGACGTCGTCGTGCACTGCGCCGCGTCGTACAAAGATGCCGCCGCTTGGACTGCCGATGCGCGCACGAACGTGCTCGGCACCATCAACGTCGTCCGCGCCGCCGAACAGGCAAAGGTGCACCGGCTGATCTACTTTCAGACGGCGCTTTGCTACGGTAACAGGCCGGCCGAGCAGCCCGTGACGCTCGCGTCGTCACTCAATCCTGAAAGCAGTTACGCGATCAGCAAGACAGCCGGAGAGCACTACATCGCGCTGAGCGGCCTCGAGTTCCTGTCGTTCAGGCTTGCAAATATCTACGGCCCCAGGAATCTCAGCGGCCCGATCCCGACGTTCTATCGGCGTCTCAAGGACGGCAAGCCGTGCTTCGTCGTGAACACGAGACGTGACTACGTTTACGTCGAAGACCTGGTCGGAGTCGTTGGTCGCGCTGTCGAGGGACAGGGCTCACGCGGCTTCTACCATCTCTCAACCGGCCGTGATTATTCGATTCGCGAGCTGTACGACGCAGTTGCGGGCGCGCTCGGCGTCCAGCGGCCGCCGGAGGAGCGCGAACGAGGCGCCGACGATGCGCCGACGATTCTGCTGGATCCGTCGCGAATCCACGGGGAGTTCGGATGGCGCGCGACAACGCCGCTCGCCACCGGCATCCGGAAGGCGGTGGAGTGGTACGAACAGCACGGCGTCGGGGAGACCTTTACTCACCTGAAGATGCGCGACTGATGGGAACGATCCTGAATCACCAGTCCTGTCGATCGACTCCGGCCCGTTAAAACGATGTGCGGCATTTGCGGCGTCGTATTGCGCGATCGCGAGCAGGAAGTTCCTCCGCAGGTGCTCGACTGCATGACCGACTCGCTCAGTCACCGTGGGCCGGACGATCGCGACACCGTCAGTTGGGGTCACGTGGCCTTCGGTCACCGGCGGTTGTCGATCATCGATCTCGACGGCGGGCGGCAGCCGATGAGCACGCCCGACGGCCGCGCGACGGTGGTTTTCAACGGCGCGCTCTACAACTATCTCGAGCTGCGTTCGGAGTTGATCCAACGCGGCGTGCGGTTCCGCACGTTCTCGGACACCGAAGTGCTGTTGCAGTTGTATATGTGCTACGGCCTCGAGATGTTCCGGCGGATGAACGGCATGTTTGCCTTTGCGATTTACGACGCGGCCGCGCGCCGGCTCCTGCTCGCGCGCGATCGATTTGGCGAGAAGCCGCTGTACTACTATCGCGACAACAATCGTTTTCTGTTCGCGTCAGAAATCAAATCGCTGTTCAAGGCTGGAGACATCAGCGCGGAAGCGGATCCAGATGCTCTGCAGGAGTACCTGACGTTTCAGTACTGCCTGGGCGAACGGACGCTCTTCAAGAACGTCAAACGCCTCAAGCCGGCGTCGTACATGGTTGTGAGCGACGCGGGCGAAATGACTGACTATCGCGAGTACTGGACCTTGGGGTTCGAGGAGGACCATCGGAAACCTGAGGCGTACTACGTCGACGAGCTGCGGTTTCTCCTCGAGGACGCCGTGAAAGTGCGTATGCGGAGCGACGTTCCCGTAGGCGCGTACCTCAGTGGAGGCCTCGACTCCAGCATCGTGACGGCGATGGCCGCCAAGCTGCTCGGACGCGGCGTGCCGACCTACACCGGTTACTTCGACAATTACGGTGACCAGTACAGCGAGCTGCCGTATGCGGCGGCAGTCGCCGAGCAGCACGGCTGTCCGCATCACACGATCGAAATCACCGCGGAAGATTTCGCGCGAAATTTCCGGCGCCTGATTTACCAGATGGACGAGCCGGCGGCCGGCCCGGGCGCGTTTCCGCAACTGATGGTCTCGGCTGAAGCCGCGCGCCATGTGAAAGTCGTCCTCGGGGGACAGGGCGGCGACGAGCTATTTGGCGGATACGCCCGGTATCTGATGCTTTATCTCGAAGAGAGCCTCAAGGGATCGATTTTCGAGTCGCAGGACCCGGCCCGGCACGTCGTGACGCTCGATCACGTGCTGCCGAACCTGGCGGTCCTGCAGCGCTACGTCCCGCTTCTGAAGCAGTTCTGGAGCTCCGGACTCTTCGATCCCGTGGAGCACCGATACTTCGCGGCCGTTGCGCGAATTCCGGATCTTGGCCGCTATTTCGACGACGCGTTCCTCGCCTCACGCGAAGAAGAGAAGATCTTCCAGGCCTTCGAGCAGCAGTTCAACGACATTCTCCGGCACGTGTCCACTGGCGGTTCGGCGCTCCTGAACCGCATGACCGCGTACGACATTCGCACGTCGCTGCAGTCTCTGCTCCATGTCGAAGATCGCATGAGCATGGCCGTGTCGGTGGAGTCGAGACTGCCGCTGCTCGACTTCCGGATTGCGGAACTGATGTTTCAAACGCCGCCGCGCTTCAAATATCGCGATGGCAAAAGCAAGGCGCTGCTCCTCCAAGCCGCGCGCACGCTCTTGCCGCCCGCGGTGCTCGCCCGTAAAGACAAGATGGGCTTCCCGGTGCCGTTCGTCGAGTGGTCACGCGGTCCGCTTCGCAGCTTCGTCGCCGACATTCTGCTCGGAGACTCCGCACGCGCGCGTGGCATCTATCGCCTGGACGGTGTCGAGCGCCTGCTCGACGAAGAGCGGCCGTTCGGGCGAGAGCTATGGGGACTGCTGTCACTCGAAACCTGGTTTCAGACGTTCATTGACCGAGACATCGCCCCTAATTGACGACATTCGCGCCTACTGGGACCGCCATCCAATCGGCGACAGCGCGATTGGATCGCGGCAGACGGCCTACGATTACTTCCGCAGCTTCGACAATCTGCGCGAAGCACCCGACGTCGAGCCGTACGCTTATTCCAACTTCATTCACGCGTACGAAAGCGCCGCGGGCTTGCGGGTGCTGGATTACGGCTGCGGCAACGGATACGTGCTCGCGCACTACGCAAAGCACGGCGCGCGTGTCGTGGGCGTGGATCTGACGCCAACCGCAATTGCGCTGAGCCGCCAGCGCTTCGCGTTGAGCGGTCTGAAGGGGCAGTTCATGCGGGTTGATGGCGCGCGCCTGCCGCTCGCATCCAACGTGTTCGACATCGTCTGCTCGATGGGCGTGTTGATGTGTGTGCCGGACCCACGGCCGATCCTCGCGGAGCTCCTTCGTGTGTTGAAGCCCGGCGGCAAGCTGATTGTGATGCTCTACCACCGGAATTCCTGGCGGTACTGGGTGACGTTTCGGTTCCGCAGGTATTTCGGTCCCGCGCGGTATCGCGGCAAGAGCATTCAGCAGATTCTCAACATGAACGACGGCGCCGACAATCCGTACAACGCCGTGTACAGCGTGAGCGAGGCGCGTCACC
>DASPWV010000564.1:0-3221 GCA_035637635.1 Vicinamibacterales bacterium
ACGCGCTGCCCAACTGCAATCTGGCTTGCCTGATTTTGTGTGAGTCCGACGAATACTCCTCCGACAACGACATGCGAAAACGCCTGCTGCGGAGGCGGCGCCACCGTGATCCCGTTTGGAACGCGCAAGACTTCCTGTACACCGTCGAACAGGGAGAAGTCGTGGCGTCCAGCGCGTACGCCTGCAAAGAGGACATCGACCGAGTGTTCGTTCTCGTACAGGTACGCCCGCGCTGGCGTGTCGCCGATGAACGCACGCAGCAGCGGTCGAAGCCCGTCTCCGCGCACCTTGACGCGCATTTCGCCATCGATAAGCGGCACGGTCGACGGCTCGATAGCGCTGATCGTCGGTGCGGGCGTGCGAAACAGAACGTACGACGTGTAGGCCACCGGAATGAGCAGGATGACGAACAGCACAGCGAGGGCGTCGATGAGATTGAGCCGTCCGAACAGACGTCCTTCGTTGTCTATGACGGGCATGGCTCGTTTGTGCCTTTCCGCAACGATTTAGATGCAGACGGGAGCGCCGCTGCTGCAATGACGCGCTCGAGCAGCCACACCAGCGCCAGCGCGCTGAACCACACGAGAAACGGAATCGTGAGCGAACGGTGACGGATCAGCGTTCCAACATTACCGCTCGTCAATGCCACGGCGGCGCTGTTGACGAACACGTATGAGACCAGGAGACACGTCACGAGGCTATCTCGGCGAAACGCCACGAACACACCACCGAAGGCAAGCAGGGCCAGCAGATACCACAGCATCTGTTCCGGCAGGTACAGAATCTCGGAGCGTGAAATGGCCTGCCACGGCAGCGGCACCAGCAAGTAGGCCGCCGCAGAGCGGATGACGAAGCGTCCCGCTTGCTGGGGCGTCAACTTCCACGCAAGGAAGGTGGGCACCGTGTAAAACTGCTGGTCGAGTGTCTTATACGCGTGGCCAATCGTGAACGTATGGCCGCCGTGTTCATGGGCGGCATTCTGCAACAACTCGAGAGTCTGCGCGTAAATGCGCGGCTGCTGCAGAAGGAGCAACACGACGACAGGCAATGCGACTGCGACCACGAGTGCTCGACGGACCCGACACGTCGTCCACCACAACGCAAATCCCATGGCCAGCGCTGCGACGACAATCGCAATGCCCTGAGGGCGGAGCGGCCAGATCAACGCACCGAAGATGATCGCGGCGATGCTCCACTTCGCGCGCTGACGCCAACGGCTCGATCGCACGGCATTCACGACCGCGACCAGAACGCCCGCCGTTGCGAGCAGGTACGCGGACTCTTTCAGCAGCGAGATCGACCATGAGAATTGTGTCGGCAGAAACAAGAGGACTGCGAGACCGATCAACGCTGGCACTCCACCATACGCGCGCCGGGCGAGCCGATACAGCACGTACGCAGTCGTGACGAACAGGCCGGCATTGAGCAATCAAATGGAATACGATGCAGGACCAAACAGCACTTGCAGATATGAGATGACATACAGATAACCGCTCCGGCCATACTCCTCGAATGCGTTGATGTAATCGTAGGGGGCGCCAGGGAACCCCAGCCACGCGTTTCGCAAGCGCCACGCGCGTCGTACGATGTATCCCTCGTCGCCAAACAGAATGCCCGCCGACTGACTATCTCTTCCCGTTGTCAATAACAGGACGCCGAGGACCGCCGCGCGCAGCGCAATCGCGGCAACCAGCAGCCCACGCAGCCACTGCCGTTCGCGGTCCGCGAAATTGCGGCCGGCACGCCGGATGAACAGCAGCATCCAAAGGCCCCAGATGAGCGTGAGCGGCGACGCCGAATAGACGATGCCGATGAGGACACCGCCGGCGATGCTGAGAGCGAGCGTCGTGCGAGACAGTCCCCAGAAGACCGGCACGCCGTTGACGCTATCGATGCGTTCCAGCATCACGCGCAGAGGCGCTCAAAGAGGTTGTCCCATTGCTTCGCGACGAGGTCGACCTCGAAATCGCGCGACACGGCGCGCGCCGTCGACGCCAGCCGGTCTCGCCGCGCGGGATCGCTCAACAGCGCTTCGATCGCGCTCGCGACATCCGCCGGCTCGTGTCGTTCGACGAGCAGCCCATTTTCGCCGTGTCGAACGATGTCCCGTGTCCCGACCGACGCCGTCGCCACGACCGGCGTCCCCGCCGCCATCGCCTCGATCAGCACGTTCCCGAAACCTTCGTAGTGCGAGGTGAGCACGAAGACGTCCGCGGCGGCCATGTATTTCCAGGGGTTGCTCTGAAACCCAAGCAGCCGCACGCGATCGTCGAGACCGGCCGCGCGCAGTCGCTCGCGAAGAACCGCCTCAAGCTCGCCCTGCCCGAGAATCCACGCGCGAAAATCGAGACGCTGTGCGAGGAGTTGCAGCGCGTCCACCAGCAAGGGCAGATTCTTGGCCTCTGCCAGTCGACCCGCGGTGACTATCGTGGGGCGATGCGGCCGCTGCACGTCGAGCGGCTCCACGCTCCTGCGCATCACGTCTTCGACGTTCACCGGATTCGGGATGACTCGGAGCTGCTCCTGGCGCACGCGATAGTTGCCGATCAAGTCCCGAGCAACGCCGGTCGATGCGGCGATGACCAGATCGGCCCGCGGATAAATCACACGCGCGACGCGCTCGAACAGAAAACGATGCGATGGCTTGCGCCAGTGATAATCGGCGTCGCCCAGGAATGCAGACAGTGGCGTCTGTTGACTGATGACGTACTTCGCGCCCGACCGCGATGCCCGCACCGCTCCGTACACCGTGAAATGGCTCAGGAACGACACGACGGCGTGAAAGCGTTCCCGCGCTAGGAATCGTCGCAACGCGAGAAGTCGACCAACCCGCCGGGACGCTGCAGCCGGTGCGACCACATGCACGTCCGGAGAGACTTCGTCGAGGTACGCACCTTCGCGGGCGAACAGATACAAGGTCAGATCGTACGTTGCGCGCGGCAGGGCATTGAGGATTCTGACGGCCGCGCGCTCGGCGCCGCCGCCATGCAATGACGGCAAGACAAACGCCAGCCTGCGCCGGGTCACGCAACTTTTGGCTCTCGAGCCAGCCTCAGTGCGAGCGTCCGCGACACGACGTCCATCATCGCGGCCGCCTGGCGATCGAGGGTGTGCGCACGCGCGGTTTCGTAACCCTGTCGAATGAGCTGCTGTCGAATCGCCGATGAATTGAGCAACAGCCGGACCGCATCGGCGACACCACGCGGGCTCGACTCGTCGAG
>DASPWV010000565.1:0-7218 GCA_035637635.1 Vicinamibacterales bacterium
AGACCTTGCATCATGAGCATCACAAGCACAGCACTCGACCGCGCGGCGCTCGCCGACTGGTATCGTCTGAACCGGCGGCGTTCACAGACCTTGTTCGATCTCGTCGCGCCGCAGGCGTATTACACGCGTCCGATCGCGCTGCGTCATCCAATCATCTTCTACGAAGGTCATCTGCCGGCATTCAGCCTGAACACACTCGTCAAGAAGGCGCTCGGACGGTCCGGCGTCGACGATCGACTCGAACGGCTGTTTGCCCGCGGCATTGATCCCGAGGACGAGTCGTCGGCAACCCGCAGTCAGCGTGGCGAATGGCCGTCGCGCGACGAAGTCCGTCGCTTCGCGAACGCGTGCGACGCGTTCGTGCTCGACGCGCTGGCCAACGCGCCGCTGAATCAGCCGGGCCATCCGTTACTGGACGAAGCTCAAGCTGTCTACGCGATTCTCGAGCACGAGGCGATGCATCAGGAAACGATGCTCTACATGTGGCATCAGCTTTCGTACGAGCACAAACAGCGGCCAGCAGCCTACGTCGTTGACGTGACGGGTCGCGCGCCGCAGCACGACAGGGTCAGGATTCCTCGTGGGAAGGCGACGCTGGGCGCCCGCCGCGGCGAGATTCCGTTTGGCTGGGACAACGAGTTCGATGCGCACGTCGTCGAGGTGCCCGCGTTCGACATCGACGCGCACAACGTCACGAACGAGCGCTTCGTCGACTTCGTCGAGGCAGGCGGCTATCGCGACGCGCAGTGGTGGACTCCGTCCGCCTTCGGGTGGCTTCAGCAGGAAGGGATCGAGTATCCGCGCTTCTGGACGCGCCGGGGCGGCACGTGGCGCTGGCGCGGCATGTTCGAAGAGCTCGATCTGCCCGCCGCGTGGCCGGTGTATGTGAGTCAAGTCGAAGCCTCTGCGTTTGCGCGGTGGAAGGGCGCTCGTTTGATGACCGAAGCCGAGTTCCATCGAGCGGCGTTTGGAGACACAGAGCCGCGGATCGAACGATCGTCCCCATGGGGAGAGGCGCGGCCGGATTCGTCGCGCGGTCATTTCGATTTCGCGGCGTGGGAGCCGATTGCCGTGGGACAGCGTCCGGCAGGTCAAAGCGCCTGGGGCGTGCACGATCTGGTGAGCAACGGTTGGGAATGGACGTCCACCGAGTTTGCGCCGTTTGCCGGCTTTCGTGCGATGGCGTCGTATCCGGAATACTCGGCTGATTTCTTCGACGGGCAGCACGTCGTGATGAAGGGCGCGTCGCCGGCGACGGCACTCCCGCTGCTTCGTCGCAGCTTTCGGAACTGGTTCAGGACGAACTATCCGTACGTGTACGCCACGTTTCGTTGCGTCACGTCGCGCACGTAGATGGCCTTCATCAACGGAGACTCCATGCGCTCATTCACGCACGAGCGTCTGCCGCAGCCGATCGACGCGGGTGACGTTTCGACGTTTGGGGAAGATGTCCGGTTCTATCTGCAACTGGAACCGCGACAGCTGCCGTCGCGTTATTTGTACGATGCGCTCGGCTCCAGTCTCTTCGATGCCATCTGCCATCTGCCTTGGTACAGGGTCACACGCGCCGAGCTCCGGCTGCTCGAGCGGTATGCGCCGGAGATTGGACGCATGCTCGGCAGTGGTGCGCGGGTCGTCGAACTGGGCAGCGGAAATGGAGAGAAACTCGCAGCGTTGCTGACGCATGCAGGCGTCGCGCGTGTGCACGCACACTTGATCGATCTCTCAGGCGCGGCGCTCACGCGCTCGATGCAAACGCTCTCGGCCGTCACGGTTGCGGATCTCGACGTCTCCGTTCACCAGGCGACTTACGAAGACGGCCTCCTGGCGCTCGCCGAGGTCACCGGATATCGCACGCTCCTGGCTTTTCTCGGTTCGAACATCGGCAACTTCGACCCGCCGGGTGCAACCGAGTTTCTCCAGTTGATTCGCGCGGCGCTGCAGCCGGGCGATTACCTGCTGCTCGGTGTCGACCTCGTGAAACCCGAACGCGATTTGCTCCTCGCCTACGACGATCCGCTCGGCGTCACGGCGGCGTTCAACAAGAACCTGCTGCAGCGTATCAACACCGAGCTTGGGGGAGATTTCCAGTTGGATCGCTTCGCCCACCGCGCCGTGTGGAACAGCACCGAGTCGCGCGTGGAGATGCACCTCCTCAGCCTCGCGGCTCAAGACGTGCGCATCACACGGGCGGAGTTGCTGTTCCACCTGCACGAGGGTGAAACGATTTGGACGGAGAGCTCGTACAAGTACCCGCCTGCCGACATCGCGAGCCTGGTGCAGGGCGCCGGCTTCGCGCTGAGAGAGCAATGGATTGACGATCAGGATGGGTTCGCGTTGACGCTCTACGAGGCGAACTAATCCCTGAACTCATGCTGTTCCGAGCATCCATTCGATCCTCGACGTGATCGTAACATCGTCCTCCCTTGCAGCGGATTGACGCGGCCGCCCTTTGGGAGCATGCTGCGCCGGAATGACCGCGACCTCTGCTCGCTCACGTGCGTGGCAGCTCATCGCGCTGCTCGCCGCTATCGTCTTCTCCGCGCCGTTAGCGCGCGGGAAAGCCCCGTCGACCGACGGCAACTGGCCGGTCTACGGCGGTGATCCGGGCGGGATGAAATACTCCGCGCTCGCCGCGATCAACCGCGAGGACGTCGGCCAGCTTGCGCCGGCATGGTCGTGGCGCACTGGCGAAAAAGCCATCGCCGGCCCACGACTGCCTGTTCCTGGCCACGACGTCCGTCCCGCCAGCTTCGAGGTCACTCCCATCGTCATCGACGACGTGATGTACCTGAGCACGCCGTACAACCGCGTCGTGGCGCTGAATGCCGACAGCGGAAAGGAGCTGTGGACGTTCGATCCACGCGCTTACGACTGGGGACAGGTCCCAAACGGTACCGGCTATGTCCACCGCGGAATCGCCATGTGGCTCGGCAAAGGCGAGCGGAGGCTGTTCATGAACAGCCGCTGGCGGCTGATCGCGCTGAATCCCGCGACGGGCAAGCCCATTCCAGGCTTTGGCTACAAGGGCGAAATCGATCTGACCGAGAATCTCACCTGGCCGACCAATCGACTGCATTACACGCAGACGTCGCCGCCAGTGATTTACAAAGACCTCGTCATCGTCGGCAATGGTGTGTGGGACGGATTCGTCTATCGCAACGATCCGCCAGGCGTGATGCAGGCGTTCGACGTCCGCACGGGCAAGCTCGTGTGGAAGTTCGATCTCATTCCACAACAAGGTGAGTTCGGCAACGCGACGTGGGAAAACGGATCGGGGTCGTACACAGGACATACCAATGTCTGGGCGCCCTTCACTGTCGACGAACGGCGCGGGCTGCTGTATCTGCCTGTCGGCACGCCGAGCAACGATTACTACGGCGGC
Source organism: Vicinamibacterales bacterium (assembly GCA_035637635.1). GTDB lineage: Bacteria > Acidobacteriota > Vicinamibacteria > Vicinamibacterales > UBA2999 > DASPWV01. The sequence continues at coordinate 3,386 of DASPWV010000565.1, forward strand.
CATCGCCATGGCGACAATCTCTTTGCCGAGTCGCTTCTCTGCCTCGATGCAAACACCGGCCGCCGCGTGTGGCACTTCCAGGCGGTGCACCACGGTTTGTGGGACTACGATCTCGGATCCCCGCCGACGCTTTTGACGGTACAGGTCAACGGCCGCAAGATCGACGTGGTCGCGGCGCCGTCGAAAATCGGCTTTCTGTACGTCTTCGACAGAGAGACAGGAAAGCCCGTGTGGCCCATCGAAGAGCGAGAGGTGCCGCCTAGCGACGTTCCCGGCGAACGCGCCTCGCGAACGCAGCCCTTTCCGACCAAGCCTCCGCCTTTCGCAACACAGGGCTTCACCGAAGACGACGTGATCGATTTCACGCCGGAGGTGAAAGCCACCGCGCTGAAGATCATCAAGCAGTATCGACACGGCCCGCTCTTCATGCCGCCGTCGCTCGAGGGCACCATCAGCATGCCTGGCGTGAACGGCGGCGGGAATTGGGGCGGCGCGGCCGCGGATCCAGAAACTGGCGTGCTGTACGTGAGAGCGTCGAACTCGCCGAGCCTGCTCGCGATGGGCAAAGCCGATCCGTCGCGCACGGAAGGCGACTACGACATCGATCGTACGCGGCGCGGCCTGCAGATGCCGGGCGGATTGCCAATCAACAAGCCGCCGTACGGAACGCTCACCGCAATCGATCTCAATAAAGGAGAACATGCGTGGCAGGTGCCGCTCGGCGATACGCCATCGCTGCGCTCGAATCCGGCGCTTCGCGGCGTGACGCTGCCGGCGCGTCTCGGCGCGGCTGGATTGGCCGGCCCCGTCGTGACCAAGGGCGGGCTTGTCTTTATCCCCGGTGGATCGCAGCTCTATGCGTTCGACAAATCGACGGGAGCGGAGCTGTGGGCGGCGGATCTGGCCGAACGCGGCTCAGGAACGCCGATGACCTACGCCACGAGCTCTGGTCGTCAGTTGGTCGTCGTGGCTACCGGTGGGGGCGACAGAGCGGTACTCGAGGCGTTCGCGCTGTCGCAGAAGCGAGAGACAAAGGATTGAGGACGTGAAGGGGACGGAGATCGCTTGACGGGGACGGAGGTCGTTCGACCGATTCAAGGAGTCAGTCATGAAACGAGTTCTGACTGTCGTGATTCTCGCAGGATTGTTTCCGCTTCGCGCGGCAGCGCAGACCGGCGACGCGGGCCTGCGCGGGTACGTCACTGACGAACAGGGCGGCGTGCTGCCCGGTGTGACGATTACTGCGACAGGCCCGGCTCTCATGACGCCGTCCACGGCAGTGACCGACGCGGCTGGCTACTACCGGTTGCTGAACCTGCCGCCGGGCACCTACGTGTTCACCGCCGAGCTCGGCGGCTTTTCAACGCAGCGCCGCGACGGCATCGTGCTGCGCGCCGGGAGCACGTTCCAGGTGGACGTCGTGATGAAAATTGGAAACGTGTCGGAAACCATCACGGTGTCCGGCGAGTCGCCGATGCTCGAAGTCTCAAAGCCGAGCAACATTCTCAATTTCGACGGTGATTTTCAGAAGCAGGTGCCCATTCAAGCGCGGCGCAACTGGAGCGACTTCCTTGAAGTCACGCCCGGCGTCATCGCGCGGCCCTTCGACGACAACAGCGGACGCATGGTTTTCTACGGTCATGCCACCGAGCACTTCGCGCACGTCATTCAGCTCGAAGGCATGAACGCCGCCAACTACAACGATGGTCAGGTGGCGTACGTCAACATGGGGACCGACGTCATTCAGGACGTGCAGGTGAAGAGCGGCGGCATCGATGCCTCCGAGCCGATGGGCACCGGTCTGGTGATGAACGTCGTCACCAAGAGCGGCGGCAATCAATTGAGCGGATCGGCGGGCTACGCGCTGCAGCCGATCAAGTGGAACGGCGACAATCCGCCGCCAGCCTCCGTGAAGAACGCCAGCACACCCACGATTCAGGGTGTCAATCAGCTCGATGTTGCGGTAGGCGGCCCCATTCGCCGCGATCGCATCTGGTTCTTCGCGGCGTATCGTTATGCCGATCTCGAAACGGGCATCAGCCGCGATGCCGCGCAGCTGGCGTTGCAGCAGCGCTACGTGCAAGGCTTCAAACCATTCAACAACACGTCGACCACCAATCAACCGTACGGCAAGCTCACGGCCAGACTCAGCGCGGCCCATCAACTAAACGCGTACTGGCAGTACGACCGCGTGACGCTCACCTCCGATCAGCCGCTTCATTACGAACCGATCAGGATCTTCGTCACCGGCGGCAATCTGTACGGCGCGAAGCTCACGTCTGTCTGGGGCAGCAGAACGACGAGTCAGGTGACCGTCAGCTACAACGACAAGAGCGGCGCGGACGAGGGGACGTTTGGCAAGCTGCCCGGCTCGGGGCCGCAGATCGACATCCATCAATCCGCATTTGCGTCAGCAGGCCGCTTGGTGGGCACAGGCGCGCTGCTTCGAGGCGGCAATCTCGAATCACTGAGCCTCGAACCCTCCTCGATCTCGCTGATTCGAGGAGACGTGACCTACTTCCGAGAAGGCTGGCTGGGATCCCACGAGCTGCAGACCGGCATCTATGCCGCGCCCAGCCTTCGCACGGCGCGCATCACGCGCTACGTCAACGACGGCTTCACGCTCGAAGAGCGAGTCATGCTCGATCCAAACGATGTCGGCGCCGGTACGAGGCCATTCCATCTGCGGTATCGAACGCCGACCTCCGTCACCGCGATCGACGGCGAGGATCGCGACATTGGCGTCTACGTACAGGATTCATGGAAACCGACGGCGCGGTTGACGACCAACCTCGGCGTCCGCGTGGATTTCGTCAAGCGGCACGATGCGATCTTCAACATCGATCGCATGAAGGATGTCGCGGTCGGCCCGCGGTTCGGGTTTTCGTACCTGTTGACGAAAGACGCCCGCAACGTGCTGCGGGGCAGCATCGTCCGTGCGCACGAGGGCGTGAATGGGCGCGACGCGGCCACCAACCAATCCGCAGGCGGCGGCGGGGCGGAGACGCGGGATCTTTACGACTTTGATGGGAACGGCGTGTTCGAGGTGCAGCTCATCACGCCTGCGGTTTCCGCTGCGCTCGCGGGATACGAATTCGATCCGAATCTGCATCAACCGTGGGTGGACGAGTACATCCTGGGCTATCGGAAGCAGTTCGCCGGACAGATGGCCGTCGACGTCGCCTTCAATCACCGGCGTTACACCGATCGCTACGGGCAGGTGGACGTCAACGGCATTTATCCGGACGCGCCCGGCCAGCCGTTCATCGGATTCGGCCGCATCGATCCGCGTCGAGGCGTGCTGCGCCAGCTGACGAACAACTATTGGGACAAGCTGGTTTACACGTCGATTGAGATCACCACGACGAAGAACCTCGCGAACAAGATCCAGTTCGTCGGCGGATTCCATCGGCAGTGGCAGCATCTGTCGGGGACGTGGAATCCGACGGATCCGGCGCGCTTCATCCAGCCTGACACGTATCCGAACAACAAGTTGATCTGGATGGCGCGAGGTGTCGACGACACCGACAGCTACCGACTGTTTGCATTCGGGCCGTCGTGGCAGGAGTACACGATTCGCGGCGGCGGAACCTGGTTTGCGCCGTGGGGAATGGTCGTTGCGGGAAGCTACACGCAGCAAGCAGGTCCATGGCCCGGGCACATTCTGACGCGGCTGGCGGCCACCGATCCGGACGTGACACGTTTCGGTCCCGCGACAATTCCCGTTGTCGGAGGCGTGCAGTCAAATCCGCTGGCGACAACGATCCGGATCAAGTACCCCACCCGCGGCGAGGGGCAGGAACAGTATCAGGCGCCGCCAGTGAAGGTTCTCA
>DASPWV010000566.1:0-6677 GCA_035637635.1 Vicinamibacterales bacterium
GAGGAGCAGAAGCGCACGTACCTTCCGCGTATCGCGTCGGGCGAGCTTCGCCTGCAGTCGTTTGCGGTGACGGAACCAACCACCGGCACCGACACCACGAAGACACGGACGCTCGCCGTTCGACACGGCGACCGCTACATCGTCAACGGCCAGAAGGTGTGGATCTCGCGTATTCAGCATTCCGACCTGATGCTGCTTCTCGCACGTACGACGCCGCTCCGCGATGTGAAGAAGAAGACCGATGGCCTGTCCATCTTTCTCGTCGATCTTCGCGACGCGGAGAGAAAGGGCATCACGGTGCGCCAGATACGCAACATGGTCAATCACGAGACCAACGAGGTGTTCTTCGAGAATTTCGAGGTGCCCGCCGAGAACCTCATCGGCCAGGAAGGCGCGGGGTTCCGCTACATCCTCGACGGGATGAACGCCGAAAGGATTCTGATCGCGGCCGAATGCATTGGCGATGGGTACTGGTTCATCGACAAAGCGCGGACGTATGCGAACGAGCGGACGGTGTTCGATCGGCCGATCGGCAAGAACCAGGGCGTGCAGTTTCCGATTGCGCGCGCGTATGCCAACGTGCGCGCCGCGGATTTGATGCGGTTCGAAGCGGCGGCACTGTTCGATGCGGGGAAGGCGGCCGGCGCCGAGGCGAACATGGCGAAGCTGCTCGCGGCGGACGCGTCGTGGGAGGCGGCGAACGTATGCCTGCAGACCTTCGGCGGGTTCGGCTTTGCGGCGGAGTATGACGTCGAGCGGAAGTTTCGCGAGACGCGCCTCTACCAGGTGGCGCCCGTTTCCACCAATCTCATCCTGTCGTTCATTGGCGAACATGTCCTCGGAATGCCGAGGTCGTTCTGATGCTGCCGCTTGCGGGTATCACTGTGGTTGCCGTGGAACAGGCGGTTGCGGCGCCGCTTGCCAGCCGTCATCTGGTGGATCTCGGGGCGCGCGTGATCAAGATCGAGCGGCCCGGGGCAGGCGACTTTGCCCGCGGCTACGACGCCACCGTGAACCGATTCTCGCGGAGCTTGGCTACGACGAAGCGACGGCCGTCGAGTTCGCGCGCCGCGGCGTTGTGTGAGGTGATCTGATGCCGATCAAGCAGGGATGGAATGGCCGGACGTACGAAGACTTCGAAGTGGGCGACGTCTACGTGCACCCGCTAGGGCGTACGGTGCTGGCGGTCGACAACAGCTGGTTCACACTGCTCACCCAGAACACGAACCCGATTCACTTCGATGTGGCCTATGCGGCCCAGACCGAATTCAAGCGGCCGCTCGTCGATTCGACGTTCACGCTGGCGCTCGTCACCGGACAGTCGGTCGACGATCTGTCGCGTAATGCGATCGCGAACCTCGGTTGGGATGAAGTGCGCCTTCCGAACCCGCTGTTCGAGGGCGACACCGTCTATTCGCGCAGCGAGGTCCTTGAAAAACGCGAGTCGAAGTCGCGCCCCAATGCCGGGATCGTGCGCGTGAAGACGATTGGCTTCACGCAGGTTGGAACGATCGTGATCGAGTTCAAACGCACAATCATGGTGTGGAAGCGCGGACACGTGCCTACGTCGCACATGCCCACACCGAAGACACCAACGGAACCGTGAGCGCCGGCCCCGATTGCGCGTCCGATATCTGAGCGTTACGACTGATCGGGTGACTATGGCTCAATCGACCGGCGTGCGATTGATTCGCGGAAACGTCGTTGTCAGCAGTTCGAGCATGGCGCGGCACGCCGCGCCATGGTGTTTCTGCGGATGATCGACGACGCTGAAACTGCGGTGCGGCAGCACTGACTTCACGTCCAGTTCCCTGAGGGTGCCGCGTCTGAGCTCTTCCCGGACCGTCAGCTTCGAGGTCATTGCCAGCCCCAGGTTAGCGGCGACGGCGTGCTTCACACCGTCTGGTCCGTGAAACGTGAGGGTCTTCGGCGGCTGGAGTCGATGACGATGCCACCAGGCGGCGAGCGCCTTGCGCGTCTCGGATCCTTCTTCGCGGAGAATCCACGATTCCGAGATAAGGCGTGATGGCGTCAGTGTCTTCGTTTTGGCCAACGCGTGACGCGAGCTCGCGATCAGCACGTACTGATCCGCCATGAGCGGTTTTGATTGCAGCTCCGTCGTCGGCAGCTCGCCGCCGAGAACACCCATGTCCAGGTCGTTGCGAGCGACGCGGTCGGCGATTTGATGTGGGGCAGCGATCTCGAAGTGCAGATCGTAGGTTGCGTATCGCTCGCGATACATGCACAGCACCGGTGGCAGCAGGTAATGACCGGCGGTCGGCGACGCGCCGAGCCGAATGCGGCCGACGGCACCGCGAGCGACTTCCTGCATGCGTTCACGCGCACGGTCGACGGCGGCGAGGATTCGCTGCGCTTCTTCGAGCATCACCTCGCCTGCGACCGTCAGAGACACGCGACGATTCGCTCGATTGAGCAGGCGCACGCCCAGTTCGTTCTCGAGCAGCGCGATCTGGTGCGATACCGCAGGCTGCGACAGGTTGCACAGACTCGCGGCACGCGCGAAGTGCCGGAGCTCGGCGACGGCGACAAAGGTCCGAAGAAGCGTCGGGTTCATTCACGTTATCTATTAACACAATTCCATCATTTCATTTGACGAATCAGTTCAACGGCGGTAGTTTGTGACCGAGGAACATGTCCATGCCGTTGCTGTGCCCCGTGGATCTCGATGCCGCTCGCCTCCGGACTGAAGTGCGCGCGATGTATCGTCGCGTCGCCGACTTGCCGGATGACAACTTTCACTTTCACCGCGGGCCCGAGTATGCCGCGCGCGTGCTGGGATACGACCCCGATGAACTCGCGCTTCTGCCGTCGGAGACCACGGCGCGATTTGCGGGTATCGGCAATCCTCTCGCGATTCGGCCGCTCGAGCGTGGCGCGACGGCGCTCGATATCGGCTGTGGCGCCGGAATGGACCTCCTGCTCGCAGCTCGCCGCGTCGGCGCGCAGGGTCGCGCCATCGGTGTGGACATGACGCCGGAGATGCGGCAGCAGGCGCGCGCGGGCGCCGTGCAGTGCGGCTTCATGCATGTCGAGGTGCGCGAAGGCGACGCGACGGCGTTGCCAGTCGATGACGAGAGCGTCGACGTCGTGATTTCCAATGGCGTCTTGAACCTCGTGCCCGACAAGCAGGCGGCGATCGCCGAGATTCGGCGGGTGCTCAAGCCGGGCGGTCGCGTCCAGATCGCCGACATCGTGCTGGGGCAGGACCTGCCGGAGAGTGCGCGACGGGACGTCGAGCTATGGACTGGTTGAATCGGCGGCGCTCTGCTGGAAGCAGAGCTCGTGAGCGCGTTTGCGGCTGCCGGGTTTCACGACGTCCACGTAACCGGGCGATTCGACTGCTTCGCCGGCACGACGAAAGAACAGACGGCACGCCGTTACGGCGTTGTCGGCGTGAATCTGGCGGCGGCTCGGCTCTAACCTGCAACCAGAACATTTGCATTCGCAAGCGTTGAGGTCGCGGTACGTGGCACAATTGTGACCTGGTGACCCGCTTCCGAGCCGCTGCCGTCGTCACCCTTCTGGCCGTCTGCGTGTCGACCTACGGTTGGACGACGTGTATCGGGTGGCAGGCGAAGGCCTCGATGCGGGCTGCGTGCTGCAAGGCCGCGGCGCACGCGTGCGCCGGCTCTGCAGCCGACGACTGTTGCAAGAACGGCGAGCAGCGGCGGCAATCGTCTTCCTCCGATAAGGTGGCCGTGGCGATTGTCCCTCCTACGCCGATCGCCAACTCGCTAGTCCCGCCTCTGCAAGCCACGCGCGTGATCGAGCGGCATGCTTCGAATCTGCCGCCGCACGTCGCGACGCATCTCCTCCTTTCAGTCTTCCTCGTCTAGCGCCTCGACAGGATACGTGTGTCTGCGCGACGCCGGAGTGGCGTCGCGTGAACCGCGCGCGGACGCGCGCCATTCGTCCTATCGAAACGCATGATTCAAAGACTCATCACGTTTGCATTGCGGCACCGCTCGGCGGTCGTCGCCTCGTATGTGGCGCTTGGTGTCTGGGGGTTTTGGGCTCTTCGCGCCACGCCAGTGGACGCAATTCCGGATCTGTCGGACAACCAGGTCATCGTGTTCACCGATTGGCCCGGACATAGCGCGCAGGAAGTCGAGGACCAGGTCACGTACCCGCTCACGGTCAACCTTCAGGGACTGGCCGGCGTTCGTGTCGTGCGATCGCAATCGGCGTTTGGCTTCTCGATGATCTACGTCGTGTTCGAAGACGCCGTGGATCTGTATTTTGCTCGGAGCCGGGTGCTCGAGCGGATGAGTCTCGTCAGCAAGCTCTTACCGGCAGGTATTGTGCCGACGCTTGGGCCGGACGCGACCGGCGTTGGTCACGTCTTCTGGTACACCGTCGAGAGTCCCGCACACTCGCTGCGCGATCTGCGGACACTGCAGGATTGGTTCATCCGCTATCAATTGAACTCAGTGCCCGGTGTTGCAGAAGTCGCCTCCGTCGGCGGTCACGTGCAGCAGTATCAGATCGATGTCGATCCCAACAGGCTCCGAACCTTCAACCTCTCGCTGCGCGAGGTGGTGGAGGCGGTGCGCGAAAGCAATCTGAATGTCGGCGGGAATGTGCTCGAGGCAAATGGTGCGTGGTCGGTCGTGCGCGGCGTCGGCCTCATTGCATCGGTCGATGACGTTCAATCGATCATGGTGCGCGCGACGAGCGGCGTACCGATCTTCGTCCGTGACATCGCCGATGTGCGGATCGGCGACGCGTTCCGCGTGGCCTCGCTCGTCAAGGGCGAACACGAAGCCGTCGGCGGTGTCGTGGTCGCGCGCAGCGGTGAGAACGCACAGGAAGTGATCGATCGTGTCAAAGCGCGGATCGAACAAATCAAAGCCGGTCTCCCGCCCGGCGTGCAGATCGTTCCGTTCTACGACCGCTCACAGCTCATCGGCCAGTCCATCGACACGCTTCGCGTTGCGCTGATCGAAGAGATGGTCCTCGTGACGCTCGCGCATGTCGTGTTTCTGCTGCACCTTCGCTCGGTACTGATCGTCACGCTCCCACTTCCGCTCGCGGTGCTCACGTCGTTCCTCGGCATGTACTACGCGGGGATCTCCTCGAACATCATGAGCCTGGCCGGCATTGCAATCGCAATCGGCGTGCTGGTCGACGCGGGCATCGTGGTGACGGAGAATGCGTTCCGGTTCGTCGAGCGGCGCGGGATTGACCTGCGGGACCGAAGTACGGTGTGGCACACCGTACTGGACTCGACGCGTCTGGTCGCGCGGCCAGTTGTCTTCTCGATGGCCATCATCCTGCTCGCGTTTCTGCCGGTCTTCGCGCTGACCGGGCAGGAAGGGAAGTTGTTCCGGCCGCTCGCGTTTACGAAGACGTTTGCCGTGTTCGCGGCAACTGTCATGGCGGTGACGCTCGTGCCCGTGCTGTGCACCCTGCTGCTCGGCGGTCGCATGCACGCAGAGGAACAGAACCCCGTCATGCGGGTTTTGCACCGCCTGTACCGACCTGTGTTGACGTGGGCTCTCGCGCACCGCGTCACGATTGTCGCCTTCGCGGCGGTGCTGTTCGCCGGGGCGCTCATCCTAGGCAGCCGCATCGGCAGCGAATTCATGCCTCCTTTCTTCGAAGGTGACCTGATGTTCATGCCGATCGCGGATCCGAGCATCTCCATCGAAGAGAACACCAAGATCGCCAAACGTCAGAACGCTGCGCTGCTCGCTTTTCCCGAAGTCCAGTACGTGGTGGCGAAAGTTGGCCGCGCGGACACGTCCACCGATCCGGCACCGCTGAACATGACCGAAACGGTCGTGCACCTGAAGCCGCGTAACCAGTGGCGCGCTGGAGTGACGCTCGATGGCTTGCGCGCCGAGATGAGCCGCGCGGTGCAACTGCCAGGCGTCGCCAACATCTGGACGATGCCGATCATCAACCGAATTGACATGTTGACGACCGGGATTCGCTCCGAGGTCGGCGTAAAGGTCTACGGTAGCGATTTGGCCGTGCTCCAGCAGCTCGCTTCGCAAGTGGCGGCGGCGATTCAAACAGTGCCCGGCGCGGCGAACGTCTACGCGGAGGCCGTCAGCAGTGGTCAGTACCTCAACATCAACGTGGACCGTCAGGCTGCCGCGCGCTATGGCATCAGCGTCGGTGCCGTGCAAAGCGTTATCGAGAACGCGATCGGCGAAAACGTCCTGAGCCTCACGATCGAGGGACGCCGGCGGTTTCCGATTCGCGTACGGTACGCGCCGCAATACCGCGCGGATTCGCAGTCCATTGGAGACGTCGTGCTCATCTCACCGACCGGCGCGCAGATCCCGCTCAAACAAATCGCGCGAATCGAATCTGCTCGCGGGCCCGCAATGATTTCGTCGGAGAACGGCTTGCTGGTCGCGACGGTTTTGATGAACGTGCAGGATCGCGACGTCGGTGGGTTCGTCGACGAAGCAACGCGCGTTGTTGCCGAGCGCGTCGGCATGCCGGGAGGGTACTACCTGGGCTGGAGCGGCCGGTACGAAAATCAGGCGCGCGCACGACAGCGTCTCCAGATCGTTCTGCCGATCGTTCTCGTGGTCATCTTTGGATTGCTCTACATCACCTACCGGTCACCGTCCGAAGCTGCGCACGTGCTGCTGGCGGTCCCGTTCGCGCTCACGGGTGGCGTGTACCTGCTCTGCCTGCTT